>NZ_JBCEWQ010000082.1:0-37156 GCF_038448545.1 Streptomyces sp. CLV115 | reverse complement strand
CCCCCCCCCCCCCCCCCCCCCCCCCCCCCCCCCCCCCCCCCCCCCCCCCCCCCCCCCACGGGGCGGTCCGGATCAGCCGGTTCCGGAAGAGCCGGCGGCCCTGATCGTGGCGGCCAGCTCGGCCGCACAGGAATTCCCCATAATCTCCGCGTTCCCAATTTTCACGCCGAATCGGCGCTCCACCTTCAGCTGCACGCGAAAGGCAAGGAGCGAGTTTCCTCCGAGAGCGTAGAAATCATCGGAACGATTGATTCCTGTAACGCCCAGCAGCTCCTCCCAGAGCGTGATGACAAATTCTTCCTCGACGCTTCCGGGCGCCCCGTCCGTCCCCGGACCGGCACCGCCCGCGGCCAATTCGTCGAGGAGCCCGGAAACATTCCGCTTGCCGTGCTGGTCGGCCGGAATTCTGTCGACCAGCCGGAGGTCGCCGGGCACCAGGAAGTGCGGCAGGTTCTGCTCGGCCGCGGTCCGCAGTCCCTGCCGGGTCGCACCGCCACCGGCGACCAGGAAGGCGACCAGGCGCCGGTCGACACCGTCCCCGACCGGGACCACCATGGCGTCCTGGACCTCGGGGAGACCGAGGAAGAATCGTTCGATCTCTCCGGGTTCGACCCGGTATCCACGGATCTTCACCTGCCGGTCGGCGCGCCCCAGGAAATCGATGACGCCGTCGTCGCGGACCTTCACGAGATCCCCGGTCCGGTAGAAGCGGGTGGCGTCCTGCGGCCCCTCCGGTTCCGTGAACCGCTCCGCCGTCAGATCGGGCCGGCCGAGGTAGCCGCGGGCCACCTGCGGGCCCCCGACGAACAGCTCGCCAAAGCCGCCGGGCGGGACCGGCGCTCCCTCGGGGTCGCGCACCTCGGCCACCACCCCGTCCAGCGGCCGGCCGATCGGTACGGCCCGCAGCCGGGTGTCCTCCATGGTGATCCGGTGTGCGACGCAGGCCGTGGTGCATTCGGCCGGCCCGTAGAGGTTGTACAGGCCGCCGGTGAAGCCGGCTTCCAGGACGACCCGGCAGACCGCCGGAGCGATCACGTCGCCCGCCACGTGGAGCAGGCGCAGCGCGGCGAACGCGTCCGGCTGCTCGTCGGTGACATGGCCGGCGACCATGGTCGGGACGAGCATCGCGGTGATGCCCAGCCGGCGTATCTCCGCGTCGAAGCCCGCGGCCAGCAGGTCCGGCACCAGCGGGAGCACGGTCACCTCGGCGCCGGCCGCGAAGCTGTTCCACATCTCCCAGTGGAAAAGGTCGAAGGAGAGGCTGGAGACCTGCCCGATCCGGTCCTGTTCGGTCAGCCGCGGCAGCGCCGGATTGCGGGCGAACGCCACCACGTTGCCGTGTTCCAGCACGATGCCCTTGGGGGTGCCGGTGGAGCCGGAGGTGAACAGCACGCTCGCGGCGTCCCCCGCCCGCGGCGCCGGCAGCGGGCCGGTGGCCGGTGACGCGCCGGTCAGCGGCAGGGGCAGCACCCGGACCGTGTCGCCGTCCAGCCGGTCCGCCCAGTCCGGTTCGGTGATCACCACGCGGACGCCGCTCAGCCGCAGCATCAGGTCGCGTCGCGCGTCCGGGTAACGGCTGTCGATCGCGACGTACGCGGCGCCGGCCCGCAGCACCGCGAGCAGGACGACGAAGATGTCGGCCGACCGGTGGAGGTAGACGCCCACCAGGTCGCCGCGGCCGATGCCGAGTCCGTGGATCCGCCGGGCCAGCTCCTGTGAGCGCGAGTCCAGTTCCCGGTAGGTCAGGGCGTCCTTCCCGTCGCGCACCGCGATCCGCTCCGGGTGCCGCGTCACGCTCTCCTCGAAGAGTTCGGTCAGAGTCCCCGCGCTCATGTCGCCGCCCCTCCTGTGGACGTGCCGAGAACCAGTTCCCGGCCGTCGTCGACGAGTTCCAGCCGTGCGACCACCCGGCCCAGCTCCCCGGTGGTCGCGACATGGGTGCCGCCGCACAGCGCCACGACCGGGCCCTGCCGCACCTCGCAGGTGAAGCGCCGCACGTCCGCGAGGCTCGGTCCGTCGGTGCGCACCACCACCGGCACGTCCGCGGCGACCCACTCCGCCAGCAACCCGTTCACCTGGGCCTGGAGATCACCGAGCACATCGGCCAGGCCGTCGGCCGTGAAGCCCTTGCGCCGCAGCGACTTGCCCATCCGGTAGCGGTCGACGCTGCCGTGCAGGCCGATCCGCGAGCTCACGATGGCGATCTTGTCGAAGTCGGGGGCGCCCAGGGAGTCGAGGCCGGCGTCCTTGCGCCAGCGGTCCCGCAGGGCGGCGTTGAGCGCGGGCCCGACCAGTTCGCAGCCGGTGTGTCCGGCGGACAGACCGGCCCGCCGCTCCGGATCGACCGACAGCCGCACCCGCTCCCCGAGCAGGTCCCGCGGATCGTCGGCGACGACGTGCACGACGTGCCAGGACCAGTCCGGATCGCCGCGCCGGACCGGGATGTCCCCGGCCACCCACAGCTCGCCGGTGCCCCGGTGCGCGGCGGCGATCACACTGTCCAGCACCTGGAACTCGTGGCCTCCGGCCGCCACGACGCCCTGGTCGCCCGGCTGGTCCGGCCAGGTGTGGTCCTCCGGATGGAACGGGGTGGCGTCGCAGATCAGCCCGTACCGGCCGGCCACCGCCAGTACGTGCCGCACGGTCGCTTCGGCGTCCAGTGCCCCGGAGGGGAAGGACACCACGGTGGAGTCGCTCGGAAAAGGCTTGCTGGGCTCGGTCATTCCACTTCCAGGGCGAGCAGGTCGTCGTATGTTTCACGGCGCAGCCACAACCGTGCGCCGCCGTCCCGGACGGCGACCACCGGCGGGCGCGGTGTGTGGTTGAAGTTGTTCGCCAGGCTCCGGCAGTAGGCGCCGGTGTTCGGCACGGCGAGCAGGTCGCCCACCCGGGTGTCGGCGGGCAGGTGGTCGTCGCGCACCACCACGTCACCGGCATCGCAGTGCAGGCCGACCACGCGCGAGAGCATCGGTCCGGCATCGGAGCGCCGGCCGGCGAGAATGCCCGTGTAGAGCCCGTCGTAGAGGGCCGGCCGTATGTTGTCGCTCATCCCGCCGTCGACCGAGACGAAGGTGCGCAGGCCGGCGACGGTCTTGACGGTGCCGACGCGGTACACGGTGATCCCCGAGCGGCCGACGAGGGTCCGGCCCGGCTCGATCGCCAGCCGGGGCGGCTCCAGCCCCAGCTCCGCGCAGCTGCGCCGGGTGAACTCGCGCAGCCCCTCGGCGATTTCGGCGGGGGTGCTGGGCCGGTGGTGGTCCAGGTAGGCGATGGCGAAACCACCGCCGAGGCTGACCTCCGGCAGGGAGACCCCGTGCTCGCGGAGGAACTGCGCACGGACCTCCATGACCCGGCGCACCCCCACCTCGAAGGACTCCAGGCCGAATATCTGCGAGCCCAGGTGCATGTGCAGCCCGGCCAGCTCCAGTTCGGCCGCCCGGTGGGCCGCCTCGACCGCGGTGGAGGCGTCACCCGTACGCAGCGAGAATCCGAACTTCTGGTCGTCGTGGGCGGTGGCGATGTTGGCGTGGGTGTCCGCGTGCACACCGACGTTGACCCGGATCAGGACCTTCGGCCGTACCCCGGCCTCGGCCGCCAGCTCACGCAGCAGCGCCAGTTCGTCGAAGGAGTCCACCACGATCCGGCCGACGCCGTGGCGCAGACCGGTGGCGAGCTCCTCGGCGGACTTGTTGTTGCCGTGCATCACCAGGCGCTCCGCCGGGAACCCGGCGGAGATCGCGATCCGCAGCTCGCCGAGGGAGCAGACGTCCATGTGCAGTCCGAGCTCGGCGCAGATCCGGGCGACCGGCCGGCACAGGAAGGCCTTCCCGGCGTAGTAGACGTCGAAGTCGTGGAAGACGGTGCGGAATTCGGTGCACCGGGCCCGGAAGTCGTCCTCGTCGAAGACGTACATCGGGGTGCCGAACTCGGCGGCGAGGTCGTCGACCCGCAGTCCGCCCACGGCGAGTACGCCGTCGGCGGCGCGGTGCGCGGAGGCCGGCCACAGTCCGTCCGGCAGTGCGTTCAGGTCGGCGGGCTCGGTGAGCCACTCGGGCTGCGTGGAGGTCAGCACCCGTCACGCTCCATTCGGGGCGAAGAAGTCGGAGATCTCGGTGGCAGTGCCCGCCGCGACGGCCCGGTCGAGCACGAACCGGCCCACGGCGAGGTCGAGGATACCCATGCCGAAGGGGGAGAAGATCACTGGACGGTCGGCGCGCGGGGTGACGTCCCCGCGCAGCACATCGGCGAGCGTCCCGGTCACGAACGACCGGTCGCCGAGCAGCTGTTCGGCCAGATGCGGCGAGGTGTTCTGCTTCAGGCAGTGGTCCACGTCGTCGACGATGTTGTCGGCGTGCAGCAGGGTCTGGGGCTCCAGGTCGCGCAGCGACACGTGCAGGACCAGCTGGCCGGGCCGGAAGCGGAGGTCGGCCGGCAGGTGGGGGCGCAGCGCCGTGGTGGCGAGGACGACGAGGTCGGCGTCGCAGGCGGTGGCCAGGTCCGCGGCCCGCCCGCCGGGCAGTCCGGCCGCGAAGCGCTCGGCCGCCCCGGGGTTCAGGTCGTGGCAGTGCACCACCGGCGGTGCGGTCGTGGCGGCGGCCAGGTAGCGGCAGATCTCCCGGGCGATCACTCCGGCGCCGATGACGCCCCAGCTGCGCGGCGGGCTGTCCCGCAGGACCCGGGCCGCCAGCGCGGCGGATGCCGCGGTGCGGGCGGCGCTGATCGTCGCCGACTCCAGCAGCGCCGTCGGGTACCCGGTCCGGTAGTCGTTGAGCACCAGCACCGCGGAGGCCCGGGGCAGCCCCCGGTCGTGGTTGCCGGGGAAGCTGGAGATCCATTTGATCCCGGCGGTCTCGGCCTCGCCGCCCAGGAAGGCGGGCAGCGCGATGATCCGGCTGTCCGGCTTCTCCGGGAACCGCAGGAAGTAGCTGTCCGGGTTGACCGTCTGCCCCGCGTCGTGCAGCAGGTACGCCTCGCGCACCCGGTCGATCACGTCCTGCTCGGCACCGGCCAGAGCCGCGCGTACGGCGGGTCCGCCGACCACCGAGAAAGTCGTCGTAGTCATGTTCTCGCTTTCCATAGGGGCTGTCCGTGGTCCGGGGCGCCGCGGCTTCTGCCGTGCGCCCACCGGTGGTTACGGGACAGGCCTCAGCTCTCCGTGGACCGGTCCGCGCGCCGCTCTCGCGATGTCCCGCAGCAGTTCGTCACCGAAGTGGGCGGCGACCCACCCGTCGTCGTAGATGGTGTCCAGATAGGCGTTGCCGAGGTCCGGCGAGATCGCCAGCACCCGGCTGCCCCGTGGCACCCGATGGCCGTGGGCCATGGCCGCCGCGACCACGGTGCCGGTCGAGCCGCCGACGAGCAGGCCGTAGCGGGCCGCGATCCGGCGGCAGGCGACGATGGTGTCCCGTTCGGAGACCAGCACCCGGCGGTAGGCCCCCGGGCCGAAGATCTCCGGAATCCGGCTCGCCCCCATGCCGGGGATCAGCCGGCGGGCCGGCGCGCCGCCGAAGGTGACCGAGCCCAGCACGTCGACCGCGACCACGGCCGGCCGGGGGTCGTGGTCCCGGAAGTGCTCCAGGCAGCCCATCAGCGTGCCCGAGGTGCCGACGCCGACGAACAGCCGGTCCGGTACGCCGAACCGCTCGCAGATCTCGGCCGCGGTGCCGTCGCGGTGGGCCGCCACGTTCGCCGGGTTCGCGTACTGGTTCAGCCAGATGAGGCCGGGCTCGGTGGCCAGCCGGAGGCTGATGTAGGAGATCCGGGAGCCGAGGTAGCCGCCGTTGTCGTCCCGTCGTTCGATGACCACCACCTCGGCGCCGAGCGCCCGCATCTGCTGGACGCTGCGGTAGTTGCTGTTGGGGTCGGTCACCAGGGTGAGGCGGTAGCCGCGGGCCGCGCAGATCGCGGCCATCGCGACGCCGAGGTTGCCCGATGTGGACTCGATCAGTTCGGCGCCGGGCCGGAGCAGCCCGGCCCGCTCGGCCGCCTCGATCATGGCGGTCGCGGTCTTCATCTTGATCGACCCGGCCGGGTTGCGGGACTCCAGCTTGAGCCACAGCCCGGCGTGCGGCAGCAGGCCGGTCAGCGGGACGAAGTCCTCGCCCGGGTCAGGCACGGTCGGGTTGCTCATGTGGCGTCTCCGTGGCGGGCGTGAGCAGGGAGGCAAGCAGTCGGGGCCGGGTCCGGTTGAGGTAGTGGCCGCCGTCGGGCAGGGTCACCACGCGCGGATCCGCCGCGAGCAGCGCCCAGTTCGGCACGGTGCCCGGCAGATCGGGTGTCACCGGGTCGTCCTCGGCCGCGAGGACCGTGAACGGCCGCGCCAGTGGCCTGCCGTCGCGCAGCAGGTCGGCCAGGAGGGCGTTGCCGAGCGCGGTGTCGCGGCGCAGGGCGGCCACCTCGTCCGGTGTCGGCGCGGGCCGGTCGCCCGCCTCCGTGCCGGGCACCACCCACTGCCGGACCGTCTCGTCCGGCGCCTGCAGCACCTCGCGCACGGGATGGTCCGCGGGGTCGGCCGATTTGATCGTCTTGCCCACGACGACGACCGATGCCACGCGCTCGGCGGGCAGCCGGTGGGCGAGGGCCAGCGCCGGCCCCGCGCCCGCGCAGTGGCCCAGCAGGGCGAGCGGGCCCGGCACCCGGTCCAGCTCCGTGACCAGGGTGTTGACCATCCGGTGCGGGTCCGGGCCGGTCCCCGGCGGCAGGTCCAGCACCAGGAACCGGACGGGCAGCCGCTCCCGCACGGCCTCGGCGAGCGGCAGGTAGCCGACCGGGGAACCGCCCGCGTACGGGAAGCACACCACGGTCAGCTCCGGCCGGTCATCCGTCGCGATCTCGGCGAGGAGGCCGTCGCCGGCCGGTGCGAAGGCCCGTGCCAGTGCCTCGGCCGTGCGGTGCCGCAGCAGCTCACGTACGCCGAACCGGCCGCCGGAGCGCGCCGCCACGGCCATCGCGCTCAGCGAGTGGCCGCCCAGGTCGAAGAAGTCCCCGTCGGCGCCGACGGCTTCGGCCGGCAGGCCGAGGGCGGTGGCGAACAGTGCGACCACCTCCCGCTCGGCCGCCGTCGCGGGCGGCCTGGGGCGGCGCCGTTCCGTCTCCGGCAGCGGCAGCGCGGCGATGGCCGGCCGGTCCGCCTTGCCGTTCGCGTTCAGCGGCACCACCGGCAGCCGTCCGATGACGTCGGGCAGCATGTAGCCGGGGAGTTCGCGGGCCAGCTCGGCCCGTGTCCCGGCCGCGTCGAGCCCGGTCTCGCCGCTGTACCAGGCGACCAGCAGGCGCCGCTCCTGCCGGCGGTGGGCGAAGACGAAGGCGGCCGTGACGCCGGGCACCCGGGTCAGCGCCTGTTCGATCTCCGGCAGTTCGATCCGGTAGCCGCGCACCTTGACCTGCTGGTCCCGCCGGCCGACGCAGTCGAGCAGCCCGTCCGGCAGCCAGCGGCCGAGGTCGCCGGTGCGGTAGAGGCGGGGGGAGGTGTCGTCGAGGGTGTTGGGCGGGAAGGCGGCGGCCGTCCGCTCCGGGTCGTTGACGTATCCGGCGCCGACCGCCGGACCGCTCACCAGGATCTCGCCGATCGTGCCGATGGGGACCGCCGCCCCGTTCTCCCCCACCACATGGAGCGTGGTGTTCAGGACCGGACGCCCCACCGGCACCCGCTCGGCGTCCACCGGCTCCGCGACGATGTGGTGGGTGATGTCGTCGGAGGCCTCGGTCGGCCCGTACGCGTTCACCATGGGCACCCGGTACGCGGCGAACCAGCGCCGGGCCAGGTCCGGCCGGAAGGCCTCGCCGGTGACCATCAGGTGGCGCAGCGGGCCGAGTCCGGCGGGCCGTCCCGGGTCGTCGAGCAGGGCGTCGAGCAGCGACGGCACGACCTCCAGGGCGGTCACCCCGGCGTCGCGGGCCGTCCGCCACAGGTCGGCCGGGTCGACCACGTCGTCGACGACGACCGACCGGCCACCGGTGAGCCAGGCCGCTAGCAGCTGCCAGACCGAGATGTCGAAGCACTGCGAGGCGGTCTGGGCCACCACGTCGAAGCCGTCGAGCGCGAGGTCCACGATCTTGGCCTGGAGGTGGTTGAGCATGCCGCGGTGGGTCACCGTGGCGCCCTTCGGCTCACCGGTGGAGCCGGAGGTGAAGATGACGTAGGCGGGGTCGTCGCCGGACACGGCCGGCGCCGTGGCGTCCGGCGTCCGGGCACTTCCTTCCTTCAGTACCAGCTCGTACTCCGCCGGTGTGAGCACTGTCCGGCAGTCGGCCCGGTGGACCATGCGGCGGACCCGTTCGTCCGGATCGCCCGGTGCCAGGGGCAGGTAGACGGCGCCGGCCCGGAGGATGCCCAGCACGGCCACCGCCCACGGCAGGCCCCGCGTCATCCGGACGCCCACCGGCTCGCCCGGCCGTACCCCCCGGGCTTCGAGTCCGGCGGCCAGCCGGCGGGACTCCCGGTCCAGCTCGCGGTAGCTGAGCGCGGCCGTCCCGTGGTCGACCGCGACGGCGTCGGGCCGGGCGGCGACCGTGCCGGCGAACCGGTCGAGCACCGTCTCGCCCGGCACCTCGTGGGCCGGCCCGGTCCGCAGGGCGGCCAGCTCCCGCGCCTCGGCGTCGTCCATGAGTGAACGCGCCGCCGGGGACTGCCGGGGGTCGTCGGCCAGCAGTCGCAGGGCGGTCCGGTAGTAGCCGGCGATCCGGCCGATCTGCGGTGCGCCGAAGGCCGAACCGTCGTAGTGCAGGCTCAGGCCGACGGTGCCGTCCAGGGCGTCCCGGAAGAACTCCGCCCGCAGCGGGAACTCGGTCTGGCTGTGCACCGCGACCCTGCGGAGCCGGAACCCGTGCCGGCGGTCGAGGTCGTCCAGCACATGGAAGTGGGTGTAGTTGAAGACCACCTCGAACAGGTCGCGGCCCGTCTCCCGGACCAGCTCGCCCATCGGGAAGCGCCGGTGCGGCAGCAGCTCCACCTCCGACTCGTGGACCCGGCGGATCAGTTCGGTCCAGCTGTCCGCGTCGGTCCGCGCCCGCAGCGGCAGGGTGTTGAGGAAGAGCCCGAGGGTGGTGTCCCCGTGCCGTTTCTCCGGACGGCCGCTGAGTTCGTACCCGGTGGTGACGTCGAGGCGGCCGGAGACGAAGGCCAGTACCGCCAGGTGCGCCGCCATCAGCACCGACTTCAGCGGTACGCCGGTCCGGCCGGCGACGGCCATGAGCTCGGCGCCGAGCCCGGCGTCCAGCGGAACGTCCAGGGTGCGCAGCGTCTGTGCCGGGTCCAGGCCGGGGTCCGGCAGCCGGGGCACCCCGGTCAGCTCGGCGCCGTGGAGCACACCGCGCCAGTACGCGCGGTGCTCGTCGGACTCCACGGCGCTCCGCTCCAGCGCGACGAAGCACTCGAAGCCGACCGGCTCGTCGGCACCGGCCCCGGCGCCGGTGCCGGTCAGCTCTCCGTACCGGACGAAGAGGTCGTGCAGCAGCCGGTTCACGCTCCATCCGTCGAGCGCCGCGGCGTGATAGCTCAGCAGCAGGTGCCGGCGGTCACCGCCCAGGTCGCAGACCCGCATGCGGACCAGCCCGGGGGTGCCGTCGGGGAAGCCTGCCCGCAGCTCCTCCTCGACCGCCCCTTCGAGGTGGGCGCGCTGCTCCGGTCCGGGCAGGCCGGACAGATCGACGAACCGGCACCAGTCCGGGGCCGCCCGGTGCACCACCTGTACCGGGACCGGCTGCCGCCCGGGGTGGAAGGAGGCGCGCAGCACCGGGTGGCGCTCGGCCACGTCATGTGCCGCGCGCAGGAACAGCGGCCGGTCCAGCGGGCCGTCGTACCGGTACCCGGACACGTCGTGGTAGACCGCCGCGTCCCGGGTGGCGACCTCGTAGAGCAGCCCGCGCTGAAGGTGGGTCAGCGGGTAGGCGTCCACCGCGTCGGCGGGCAGCCCGGCCCGCGGGTCGTCGCCGGTGAGCAGGGCGAAGGGCACCGCCGGCGCGTCCTCGTCCACCTCGGAGGAGACCCGGCGCACCACCCGGGCCAGCGCGGCCACGGTCGGATGGGCGAACAGCTCCTGGAGCGTGAAGTCCAGGCCGGCGGGGCGTGCCGCGGCCAGGGCGCCGATGAACTTGATGGAGTCGATGCCGAGATCGAAGAAGTTGTCCTCGGCGCCGACCGGCCGGCCGCCGAGCACGCCCGAGAAGATTCCGGCGAGGGCGGTCTCCACCTCGCCGCGGGGCGCGCCGCCCCGCGTCCGCCTGCGCAGCCCGGCCAGTGCCTTCAGGTCCCGCTTGCCGTTCGGGGTGCACGGGATCTCGTCGATCCGCAGGATCGTCGCGGGCACCGCGTACGCCGGCAGCCGCTCGGTGAGAGCGGTCCGCACGGTGGCCTCGCTGTCCGGCCCGTCGGCGACCACGAACGCTCGCAGCGTCCCGTCGACGGCGATGGCCGCGCAGTCCCGCACGCCCGCCACCCCGCGCATGACGTGTTCGATCTCGCCCAGTTCGATCCGGTGCCCGCGGATCTTCACCTGGGTGTCCAGCCGGCCCAGGTACTCCACCGAGCCGTCCTCCAGCCACCGGGCGGCGTCGCCGGTCCGGTAGGCGCGCTCGCCGTGTTCCTGGAGGTCCGGCACGAAGCGCTCCGCGGTACGCGCGGGGGCGCGCAGGTAGCCGCGGGCCAGCCCGGTGCCGGCCAGGTACAGCTCGCCCGGTACGCCGATCGGTGCCGGCAGGCCGTCCCGGGTCAGGATCCGCAGGCGCAGGTTGTCGATCGGGACGCCGAGCGGGACCGGCCGGCGCGCGTCGTGGCCGGTGCAGTCGTAGTGGGTGACGTCGACGGCCGCCTCGGTGGGTCCGTACAGGTTGATCAGGGCGGGGCCGCCGTCCGGGTACAGCTCCCGCAGCAGCAGGACGGTCCCGGTGCTGAGCGCCTCCCCGCTGGTGAAGATGCGCCGCAGTCCCTCGGGGCGCCTGCCCCGGAGTCTCGGCAGCATCGCCTGGAGCATCGACGGGACGAAGTGCAGCGTGGTGACGGAGTGCTCCCGGACGCGTTCCAGGATGGCCAGCGGTTCGCGCTCGGCGCCGACCGGCAGGGTGCTCACCGAGCAGCCGGCCATCGACCACCAGAAGATCTCCCAGAGCGAGACGTCGAAGGAGACCGGCGTCTTGTGGAGGACGACGTCGTCCTCGGCGAGCGGATGGGCCCGCTGCATCCAGGTCAGTCTGTTGACGATGGCCCGGTGCTCGATCATCACGCCCTTGGGCGTGCCGGTCGACCCGGAGGTGTAGATGACGTACGCGAGGGCGTCCTCGCCCGTGAGGTCCGGCAGGTCCCCGCCGTCCAGCGCCGCGAGCCCGGGGTCGGCCGGATCGACCAGCACCTCGGCGCCCGGGCACTGCGTGCCCACGACGATCCGCGCCCGGCTCTCCTCGATCATGTGCCGGATCCGGGCCGGCGGGAGCGCCACGTCGATCGGCAGGTAGGCGGCGCCCGCCTTGACGATCGCGTAGAGCGCCACCAGTTCGTCCGTGGACCGGGGCACCGCCATCCCGACGATGTCACCGGGTTCCGTGCCCAGTTCGCGCAGCCGCCTGGCCAGCCGGTTCGCCCGCCGGTTGAGTTCGGCGTAGGTGGTGGCGCCGTCGCGTACCGCCACCCGGTCGGGGAACCGCGCGGCACCGTCCTGCAGGCCGTGGTGCAGGAGGACGCCCTCGGTCCGGGGCCGGCCGGTCCGGTTGACCGCGGCGAGCAGTTCGGCCTCGGCGGGGTCCATGAAGGTGAGCAGCGGGCCCACCGTGCCCGGTCCGACCGGGTCGAGCAGCCCGGTGAGGATCGCGGTGAATGCGCGTGCCAGCCGGTCGGCCGTCGACGCCAGGAACAGATCGGTGCGGTAGCGCAGCGACAGCCGGCCGGCCGTCACCGAGAGGCCCAGGGTGCTCCCGGCGGGCAGTTGCTCCGTGTCCGTGGCCACGACGGCGAAGTCGGTGGGGACGACGCCCGCGCGCCGGAGCAGCGCCTCGGGTGACACATCGAGGTTGCGTGCCCCGGTGAGGTACTGCTTGCGCACGTCGGACAGCAGTTGCCGGCAGGTCTGCCCGGGGTCGACGACGATCCGCACCGGGAGGACCCGACCGCCGGAGTCGGCCAGCACGCAGACGTCCCTGGTGTCCGTCCGCACGGCAGCGAGCAGCGCGGTCACCGTCGTCGTCAGCACCTGGACCAGGGTGGGGTCGTCACGTGTCAGCGCGGTCGTCCGCGCGACCACGGAGGGGTCGAGCGCGGCCGTCGCGGTCGCTGTCGGCCGGTCGTCCCGTTCCGTCCGGAGCAGGTCCCGGCAGAGCAGGGTGGCTTCGGGCAGCGCGTCGATCCAGCGGAGCCAGTACGACGTCTCCTCGGGGAACTCGTGCAACGCCCGCCCGGCGATCACATTGGTCACTGCATCGCTCCGAAATCGAAATCGGCCTCGTCGGCGTGGTCTGGGGCTGCCGCGCTGCGCAGCACCGGCCCGCCCGGCGCGGTGTCGAGCTCCGCGACCGCGGCCAGCACGGCGTCCAGGAGGTGGGTGGCGGAATCCGGCGCGTACAGGTCGGTGGCGTATTCCAGGTCCACGACGAGGCGGTCCGGGTGGGCGTGGGCCTGGAGGTTGAGGTCGAACCGGGGGCTGCCGGTCGGCAGCAGCTCCAGTCGGGCGCTCAGATTCCCGGCGGCGAACGCGTAGATGTCCATGTTCTGCAGGGCCAGGAACGCGTCGAACAGCGGATTGCGGGTTCCCGGCCGCCCGCCCCGGGCGGCGGCCAGGTCGTCGAACGCGAAGTGCTGACGGTCCAGGGCCCGGCGGTGCTCGGCATCGAGGCCGGCCACCAGGTCGGACAGCCGCATGCCGGGGGTGGTGCGCACCGGGATGGGCACGGTGGTGACGAACATCCCGACCGTGTCGGCCAGATCGGGGTGCGACCGCCCGTGCATCGGCACGCCGATCACCAGGCCGGTCAGGCCGCCGGTCCGGAGCAGAGTGGTCGCGTACGCGGCGAGCAGCACCACGAACGGGGTGGTGCGGTGCGACCGGGCGACCCGGGTCAGCAGGGACGTGGCCACCGGGTCGCGGCGCACGCGCGCACCGGTGTCCCCCGGGCGCGGCGGGCGCGGAAGGTCGGTGACGAAGGTGCCCGCTCCCGGCATGCCGTCCAGCCGGCCGAGCCAGTGGTCGTGGTCGCGGCCGGCCCGTTCGGCGCACCACGCGGCCGCGTCCGGCCAGCGCACCGCGGGCCGGGCGGCGGCGGCGCCCTCGTGCAGCTCCAGCAGCTGCTGTACGAGTACGCGCACCGAGACGCCGTCGGCGATCAGGTGATGCAGGTCGAGATAGAGGCGGGGACCGGCGATCCGGGCGCGGATCAGGGGCGGCACCGCGGGGTCGAACGGTCGTACGAAGCCGGCGAGTTCCGTGGCCGGATCGCCGGGCGGTACGGTCTCGCACTCCAGCTCGGCCTCGTCGAGCACCTGCTGGCGCAGCCCGGTGGCATCGACGAAGAGCCGGGTGCGCAGGGCGTCGTGCCGGCGGACCAGGGTCCGCAGCGCGGCGCGCAGCCGCTCGGGGTCCACCGGGCCGTCGAAGTCGATCCGGACCGGGATGTTGTAGGCGAGGGAGGCGGGGCGGGCCTGCCACAGGGTGTAGAGGCCGCGCTGGCCGGGGTGGGGAACCCCGGTCGGGCCGGTGCCGGCCGGGATCGGGCCGACCGCCGCCGGAGCGTCCGCCAGCCGCCGGGCCATCCCGCGCAGTGTGCTTGCCGCGTAGGCGTCGGCGAACCGGAGGCTGCGCCCCATCCGCCGGTCGATCAGGTCGAGCAGCCGGGCCAGCTTCAGCGAGTCGCCGCCGACGTCGAAGAAGTCGCTGTCCGGGTCGAGGTCCTCCGTGCGGCAGCCGAGCGCGGCGGCCCACAGCCGGGGCAGGGTCGGCTCGCCCTCGTCGGGCGTCTCCCCGGCCGCGTCGGCGGGCACCGGCAGCCGGGCGTTGTCCACCTTGCCGGACGGTCCGAGCGGCAGTTCGTCCAGGACGACGAGGTCCGCCGGCCGCAGATAGCCGGGGAGCAGCCGGGCGAGCGCGGACCGCAGGGGGCCGGCGGCGGTGCCGTCGGTGACCGCGTACGCGGTCAGCCGGGCCTCCCCCGCCGCGTCCCGGCGGGCGATCGTGTGCGCCCGCCGCACCTGCGGCAGCGTGCGCAGGGCCGCGGTGACCTCGGCGGGTTCCACGAGGTTTCCCGCGATCTTGACCTGCTGGTCGGCCCGGCCGTGGAAGTGCAGCACGCCCGCCGCGTCACGGGTGACCCGGTCACCGGTGCGGTAGCGGCCGTCGCGGAAACGGGTCGCGGTCAGTTCCGGGTCGTTCAGATAGCCCCGCGCGACGCCGTCCCCGCCGACCCACAGCTCCCCCTCGACGCCGTCCGGGACGGGGTCGCCCCGGTCGTCGCAGACGAACAGGACGGTGCCCTCGATCGCGGAGCCGATCGGGATCGGCTCGGGCACCGGCCGGGTGACGCGGTGCACGGTCGTGAACGTGGTGTTCTCGGTCGGCCCGTACCCGTTGTAGAAGTCGAGCCCGGGGCAGTGTCCGAGCACCCGGGAGGCGTGCTGGGGCGAGACCACGTCGCCGCCGGTGATCAGCGTCCGGAGGCCGGCGAACATGGCCGGGTCGTGATCCGTCATGCGGTGGAACAGCGGCGCGGTCAGCCAGGCGAACGTGATCCGCTCGCGCCGCAGGAACGCGCCGTACAGCGCCGGACGGGCCATGGTCTCCGTGGTGGCGATGTGCAGGGCCGCGCCGTTGAGCAGGGCGCCCCAGATCTCCAGGGTGGCCGCGTCGAACTCCGGGGCGGCGCCGTGCGCGATCCGGTCCTGCGCGCGGAATCCGGCGTAGCGCGCGCCGCAGACCAGCCGGATCACTCCGGCCTGGCCGACCACCACGCCCTTGGGCTCGCCGGTGCTGCCGGAGGTGAACATGACGTATGCCGGCACGTTCTCGTCCGGCACCGCCGGGGCGGCACCGCCGTCGCCCGCGTCGCGCACGTCCGCCGCCGTGACGAGCCGCGCCGATGCCGGGACGGCCGCCGCGTCCGGTGCGGTCCCGTCGCCCGTACCCACCACGAGGCGCAGCCCCGCCTTCGCCACGATCCGTCCCAGCCGGGCCGCCGGGTAGGCCGGGTTGAGCGGCACGTACCCGGCGCCGGCCAGCACCGTGCCGACCACCGCCGTGACGTACCCGGCCGACCGCTCGCCCGCGATGCCGACGAGCTCGCCCCCGCGCACACCCCGGCGGGCCAGCCCGCTCGCGAACGCCTCTGCGTCCGCGAGCAGTTCGGCATAGGTGCGCACCGCCCCGTCCTCGGCCAGAGCGATGCGGTCCGGGTACCGGGCGGCCTGCGTCCGGAACCGCTCGGCGATCGTCACCACCCGGTGTCGCCCTCGTCGGCGGAGAGCCGCCCGGCCAGGTCGTCGATGCCCGCCTCCCGGGCCCGGCGCCGCACCTCGGCGGTGAAGCCGGCCAGGGTCGGGTGCTCGAACACGGCCCGTACCGGCACCGTCAGGTCCAGCAGGTCGGAGAGGGTCAGGGTGATGTCCATGGCCAGCAACGAGTGTCCGCCGAGCTGGAAGAAGTCGTCCTCGGGACGTATCTCCTCCAGGTCCAGCAGCTGCTCCCACATCCGGGCGACGGCCGGCAGCACCACCGTGTCCGGTGCGGTGGCGTCGTCGTCGCGCCCGGTCCCGGCGTCCGGGGAGTCCCCGGCCGACCAGGGCAGGCCGAACTCGGCGACCCGGCGCTGCGGGTGCTGCGCCGCCTCGGCCAGCACCTGGAGCCAGCCCGCGGCGATCGCCTCGACGGTGGCGGCGTCGAAGACGTCGGTCCGGTAGCCGAAGGAGGCCCGCAGCTCGCCCCCGGCGTGCTCGACCGCCAGGTCCAGATCGAACTTGGCCGTCGAGTACTCGGTCGGCACCGCCGAGACCTCCAGCCCCGGCAGGGTGAGCTCGGCGTCCTCCTCGTCGTCCACCCCGAACAGCACCTGGAAGAGCGGGTGGTGGCGGGCGTCGCGCCGTGGGCCGATCTCCTGGACCACCCGTTCGAAGGGCACGTCCTGGTGCTCGTACGCGCCCAGGGCGGTCTCCCGCACCCGGTCGAGTACCTCGGCGAAGGCCGGGTCCCCGGCGAGGTCGATGCGCAGCCCCACGGTGTTGACGAAGAAGCCGAGCAGCGGCTCCAGCTCCAGCCGGGTGCGACCGGCGGTGGGTGTGCCGATCACCAGGTCGTCCTGCCCGGTGCGGCGGGCGAGCAGCACGCCGAACGAGGCCAGCAGGGTCATGAACAGCGTCACGCCGTGCGCCCGGCTGAGGCCGAGCAGTTCGCGGTGGACGTCCGGGGGGACGGTGACGGTGACGCTCGCCCCGTCCACGCCTCCCGCGCCGGCGGTCCGCGGGCGGTCCAGCGGCAGGGCCAGCACCTCGGGCGCGCCGGTCAGCCGGTCCTTCCAGTAGGCGAGCTGTCGCCGGCCGTCCGGCCCGGCGAGCCAGTCGCGCTGCCACACCGCGAAGTCGGCGTACTGGATCCGCTGTTCCGGCAGGGCCGGCGCCCGGTCCTGGACGGCGGCCGCGTAGAACTCGCCGAGCTCCTTGTGCAGCACCGCCGAGGACCAGCCGTCGGTGACGATGTGATGCTGGGTCAGCAGGAACACGTGCTCCTGCTCGCCGAGGGTGATCAGCATGGTCCGGATCAGCGGCCCGCGGGCGAGGTCGAACGGCTCCCGCTCGTCGGCCCGGATCAGCATGCCGAGCGCCTCGGCACGCTGGGCCGGAGGCAGTTGGGAGAGGTCGCGGCGGCCCAGCGGCACCTGGAGGTCCTTCACGACCGTCTGGTGCAGCCGGCGGTCGGACCAGGAGAAGACGGTACGCAGGATCTCGTGCCGGGCGACCAGGGAGCGCACCGCCTCTTCGAGCGCGTCCGCCCGCAGCGGCCCGTTCAGCCGCAGCACCACGGGCACGTGGTAGCTGACGTCGCCGCCGTTGAGCCGGTCGAGGAACCAGAGCTGCTCCTGGGCCGGCGACGCGGGGAGCGCCGCCCCGTCGCGCGGCACGGTGGCGATGGCCTGTTCCTGCCCCTGGTCCGCGCGGGTGGTCAGCTCCGTGGTCAGCGACGCGACCGTCGGATACTGGTAGATGGTCCGCAGCGGCACCTCCCGGTGCAGCGAGCGCCGGATGCGCGAGGCGACCTGGGTGAGCATGAGCGAACTGCCGCCGAGGGCGAAGAAGTTGTCGTTGCGGCCGACGCGGTCGACCCGCAGCACCTGCGCCCAGATCTCCGAGAGCCGGCGCTCGACCGGCGTCCGGGGCGGGAGGTAGTCGCCGGTGCCGTCGTCGGCGGTGGCCGGCTCGGGCAGCGCCCGCCGGTTGATCTTCCCGTTCGCGTTGAGCGGGAGCTCGTCCAGCACCATGATCACCGACGGAATCATGTAGGCGGGCAGCCACTCGGTCAGGTAGGTCACCAGGTCGACCGCGGCCTCGCCGTCCAGCAGTGTCGCGTAGCCGACGAGCCGTGCGTCGCCGCCGGCCGCGGTCGGGCGGACCACCACCACGGCGTTGTCGACCGCCGGGTGCCCGCGCAGCGCCGACTCGATCTCGCCGAGCTCGATCCGGAAGCCGTTGACCTTCACCTGGTTGTCGATCCGGCCGAGGATCTCCAGCACCCCGTCCGGACGGAACTTCGCCAGGTCGCCCGAGCGGTACATCCGGGCCCCGGGCACGCCCGAGAACGGGTCGGGCACATACCGGCGCGCGGTCAGCCGGGTGTCCCGGTGGTACCCGCGGCCCACGCCCACCCCGCCCACGTACAGTTCGCCCGGCACCCCGACCGGCTGCGGCTGCTGCCGCTCGTTGAGCACGTAGAGCTGGGTGTTGGCCGCGGGCCGGCCGATCGGCACGATGCCGTCCTCGCTCGTCGGGCCCTCGTGCCGGGCGAGTGTGGCGTTGTCGATGGCGGTCTCGCTGAGCCCGTACGCGGCCACGATCTGGGTGTCGTCCCGGCACAGGTCGCGTATCCGCAGGTAGTCCCGCGAGTACCAGATGTCGCTGCCGGCCACCAGCAGGTCGAGGAAGTCCAGCCGCAGGCCCGCGTCCTGGAGGTGGTCCGCCAGCGCCGCGAGGATGGGGGTGATGAACTCGGCGCTGTTCACCTCTTCCCGAACCATCAGGGCGTGAAGATCGGGCGGGGACATCACCGTCTCGTGCGGGACGACGACCAGCTTCGCCCCGCTGAACAGGGCCCGGGTCGCGTCCGCGACGAAGATGTCGAAGGCGAAGCTCGTCATCTGCAGGTGCGAGCGCATCGGCGTGTCCCGCAGATACGTGTGCTCCCAGAAGCGGAAGTAGTTCGCGTAGTTGCGATGCGTGACCATCGCGCACTTCGGTGTGCCGGTGGAGCCGGACGTGTAGAACATGCACGACAGCTGGTCCGGGTCGATGGTGACCTCGGGCGCGGTCGCCGGCATCGCCTCCAGTGCCGCCCGCTCCTCGTCGAGCAGCAGCACGGCGCCCGCCGGCACGGGGACCTCGCGGACCGTGGCGGAGGAGCTCACCACGACCGGCACGGCCGCGTGGCCGAGCATGTACTCCAGCCGGTCGCTCGGATAGTCCGGGTCGAGCGGTACGTAGACGCCACCGGACTTCAGTACGCCGAGGAAGGCGACGACGACGTCCACACCGCGCTCCATGCACACGCCGACCGGGGTCTCCGCGTCCACGCCCCGGCTGCGCAGCAGGTGCGCCAGCTGATTGGCCCGGCGCTCCAGCTCGGCGTAGTCGATCCGGTCGGAGCCCTTGACCACGGCGGGGGCGTCCGGCGTACGGGCCGCCTGCGCGTCGAACAGCTCCGGCATGGTCAGCGGATCGCCGATGTCCAGTGCGGTGTCGTTCCAGACCGTGAGCTGCTGCTCGCGCTCCGCCGGGGTCAGCATCGGCTGCGCGGCGAGCGGGGTGTCCGGGGCGTCGAGCAGTGCGCCGAGCAGCTGCACCCAGTGGCCGGCGGCGCGCTGTGCCGTCCGCGCGGTGAACAGGTCGCCGGCGTACTCGATCTCGCCGCGGAAGACGTCGCCCTGCTGGATCAGGTCCAGGCTGAGGTCGAACTTGGCCGAGACCTGGGTGTCGGTGAGGGTGTCCACGGTGATGCCCGGCAGCCTCAGCTCGCCGGTCAGCTCGGCGGTCTGGAGCCCGAAGCTGGCCTGCACCAGCGGTGAGTAGCTCGGGTCGCGGTCGGCCTGCACCGCCTGCACGACCTCGTCGAACTGCACGTCCATGTGCTCGAAGGCGCCGTAGACCGCCTCGGCGGCCGCGGTGACCAGGTCGTCGAAGCCGAGGTCGGGTGCGACGTCGACCCGGATCACCAGGGTGTTGACGAAGCATCCGATCAGATCGTCCAGATCGGGGTCGGGGCGGCGGACCACCGGGATGCCGACGGCGAGGTCCCGCTCGCCGGTGTAGCGGGCGAGCAGCGCGAAGAACGCGGAGAGCAGCACCACGAACGGGGTCGCGCCCCGGTCCCGGCCGAACTCCTCGACCCGGCGGGCCAGTTCCGCGTCCATCTCGAACTCGGCGACCGATCCGCGGTAGCTCTGCACCGCCGGACGGGGGTGGTCCGTGGGCAGTTGCAGCGTCGGCGGGAGCGGGGCCAGCCGGTCCTGCCAGTAGCGCAGCTGCTCGTCGAACTCCTGCGACCGGGCGCGTTCGGCGAAGTCGGCGTACTGCACCGGCAGTTCGGGCAGCACGGGCGCGCGTCCCGCAAGGTGTGCCGGGTACAGCTCGCTCAGTTCGGAGAGCAGCACGGCGGCGGAGGAGCCGTCGAAGACGATGTGGTGGAACGTCAGCGCCAGCACGTGTTCCTCGGGGCCGCAGCGCACCACGGCCGCCCGCAGCGGCGCCTGGCGGGCCAGGTCGAACGGCGCGTGGGTCTCCTCGTCGAGCACCTCGCGCAGTCGCCGGTCCCGGTCGGGGTCGGCGGCTGTGTCGTGGACCGGCAGCGGCACGTGGGCGCCCTCGGTGACCACCTGCACCGGTACGCCGGCGCGGTCCAGGAACCGGGTGCGCAGGATGTCGTGCCGGGCGACGACGTCGCGCAGGCACCGTTGCAGCACACCGATGTCCAGCGGGCCGCGCAGCCGCAGCAGCAGGGGGATGTTGTAGAGCGAACTGTCCGGGTGCAGGCGGTGCATCAGCCACAGGTGCTGCTGCGCCGCCGAGAGCGGCCGGTCCTGCCCGGACGGCGCGGCGGCCGGTCCGGCGGTGTCCGGCCGTTGCCGCCGCTTGCGCGGAACAATGCTCATCAGGGGCCCTCCACGGTGTGCATCGGCGCGACGGCCGCGTCCAGCTCGGCGCGCAGTGCGCCGGCGTAGGTGTCGAGCAGGTCCGCGCCGACCGGTTCGGGGTCGTACTGGACGGTCACCCGCAGGCGTCCGTCGGCGATCTCCGCGTGGGTGGCGATCGCGAAGCCCACGTCGGTGACGCGGTCGCGTTCCCGGATCACATGGGCACCGTCCGGCCTGCCGGCCGACTCGAACTGGACGAAGTTGAAGAACGTGTCGAACAGCGGGGTGCCGGTGCCGCAGCGCTGGATGTCCACCAGCGGAAGGGCGTGGTGGCCGATCAGGGCCTGCTCGGCCCGCCACAGGTCGGCCGGGCCGTCGGCGGCCGTCGCCGGGACCGGCACGGTGTTCAGGAACAGGCCCAGCGTCCGGTCGCCGCCCTCCTCCCCGACACGCCCGTTCATCACCAGTCCGGTGACCACGTCACTGCGTCCGGCCGCGGCCGCCAGTGCCCGTACGTGCGCGGTGAACAGCAGTGACTTCACCGGCACCCGGGCCGCCTCGGCGGCCCGGCCGAACACCTCGGCGGGCACCTCGTCGTACTCGATGACGTGCGCCCGGCTCATCCGCGGGCGGACGCTGCCGGCCAGGAGCAGCGGCCGGACCCCGGCCAGGGACTCCCGCCAGTGCCGGCGGGTGTCCTCGTCGGTCTGCGCGGCGAGCTCCGCCTCCACATAGCGGCGGTAGGGCAGCGTCGGCGCCGGTTCCGCCTGCCGGCCGAGCCGGCAGCGGTCGTACTCGGCGAGCAGCTCCTCGGTCATCAGCTGGAGGCTCAACCCGTCGAGGACGCCGTGGAAGTGGGTCTGCACCAGTTCGAAGGTGTCCGGGCCGGTCCGCAGCGCGGTCAGCCGCAGCATCGGTGCCCGCCAGTCGAAGTGCGCGGCCTGTTCCTCCGCGACGAGCCCGGCGACCCGCTCCTCGCGCCCGGACTCGGTGAGCCCGGTCAGATCCTCCGCGCGGCAGGGGATCTCGACGCGTTCGTGCACCAGTTGCAGTGGCGTCCGGTAGCCGGCGAGGTCGAAGGAGGTACGCAGCGCCTCGTGGCGGGCGGCCAGCCGGCCCGCGGCGGTCCGCAGTGCGTCCGGGGCCCATGCGCCGCGCACCGTGACCACGGTGACGACGTGGTAGCTGTCGCTGTCCGGCGAGGTCTCGGCGTGGTACACCATGGCGAGCTGCAGCGCGGTCATGGGGTACGCGTCCACGACGTCGCCGGCCAGTTGCCTGCGGTCCGCCGGGTCGATCAGGTCGAAGGCGGCCCGTTCGGGAGCGGCCGGCTCCCCGCCGGTGTCCTCGCGGCCGGTGATCTCGGCGGCCAGAGCCCGGATCGTCACGGCACGGAAGACCGTGCGCAGCGGGAACCGCAGCCCGGCACGCCCGGCCACCGCCCGCATCCGGATGGCCCGGATCGAGTCCCCGCCCAGCGCGAAGAAGTCGTCGTCCACGCCGATCCCGGTACGGCCCAGCACCTCTTCCCAGACCGCGACGAGCGCGCGTTCGTCGGCGGTGGCCGGCCCGGTGACGACCCGGTCCTGCCGCCCCGGGGCGGGCAGCGCGGCGCGGTCGACCTTGCCGTTGGCGGTCAGCGGCAGTTCGTCCAGGTAGACCACGTCGGCCGGGACGAACGGCTCCGGCAGCCGCTGCGCGACCCACTGCCGCAGCAGTGCCGCGTCGGGTACGGCCAGGGGCGGCTCGGCGATCGGCCGGGGGTCGCCGCGGTACTCCGGGCGGACCGCGTAGACGGCGTGCCGGTCGGTGCCGACGAGCAGCTCGTCCTGTTCGGTCACCACGTCGAAGCCGCGGGCGCGCAGATACTCCGCGATCTGCGCGGTCCGGCCGTCCGGGGCGCCGCCGGTGTCGTCGTGCACCTCCAGCGCGATCTGCTGGACGAGCGCGAGGTGCGCGTCGTCGATGCCGTGCAGCACGTCGAACTCGGCCCGCTGCACGTCGATCTTGAGCAGGTCGACACGGGTCACGTCGGTCTCGGCGAGCACGTCCGAGAGACGGCGCAGGGTGACCTGCTCGGTGTTCGGGGTGAACCGTTCGGCCAGTACCTCCGAGACCTCGCCGAACAGGGCCTCGTCGCGCCGGTTGGTGAGGAAGCGCTTGACCACCGACAGCTCCGCGGCGGGGTCGGCGTACGCGGCCAGTCCGGACATCATCGAGTAGCCGGGGTACACGGTGAACGACGCGGTGCCGGCCCGGTCGGACAGGCCGATGGGGAACAGTTCGATACGGCTCCGGCGGCCCTGCGCGTTCTTCCTGAGCAGCTCGTAGGGTTCGGGCAGCGGTTCGAACGCCAGGATCCGCGCGCCGGGGCAGGTCGCGTCGACGAAGCGGGCGAACATGCCGATGTTCGCGCCCACGTCCAGCACCACGGCGTTCTCGCGCAGTGTGATGCCGCCCCGCAGGTAGGTGCGCTGGACGAAGATCTCGTCGAAGAGGTAGCGGGTCTCGTGCGGGTTCACCCCGACGAGGTCGTCCAGCAGTCCCGAGGTCGCCTCCGGCCGCGGCACCACGTAGGCGGTGAGCCGGTCCGGGGCCGTGGAGGCCCCCGGTGCCGGCCGCCGGTCGACGACCGCACGGGCGAGGGCCGGATGCGCCTGGAGGGCGGCGGCCACCTCGCCCGGTTCCAGCCGGTGCCCATTGATCTTGATCTGGTCGTCCAGCCTGCCCAGGTACGCGATCCGGCCGTCTTCGAGGAACCGGACCCGGTCCCCGGTGCGGTACGCGCGGACCTGGTCGATCTCGGTGAAGCGGGCGGCGTCGGCCTCGTCGTCGCCCCAGTAGCCGCGGGCCACCTGGGGTCCGGCGACCACGAGTTCGCCGGCGCAGCCGGGCGGCACCGGCAGGCCCTTCGGGTCCACCACGTGGACCCGGAGTCCGGGCAGCGGCCGGCCGATGGACGGGGTGTCCGCCGCGTCGACGCGGGCCCAGGTGGCGTCCACCGTGCACTCCGTCGGGCCGTACAGGTTCACCGCACGCACCCCGTCGAGGCCGGCGAGCTCCTGCCACAGCGCCTCGTCGACCGCTTCCCCGCCGACCAGGACGAGCTCCGGCAGGCGCTGGCCGGGCTCCCGGCCGTCCAGGATCAGACGCAGGTGCGACGGGGTGCAGTCGAGCACCCCGGCGCGGTGCCCGGCGAGCCAGTTCAGCAGTGCCGGGACGTCCCGGCGGGTCTCCTCGCCCACCAGGCACAGGGTGCGCCCGGCCGCGAGCTGCAGCAGCTGCTTGACCGAGGCGTCGAAGCCGAGCGACGCGTTGACCGCGACCCGCAGTCCGTCCGGAGCGTCGGCGTAGACGGTCTCCTGGAGGGCCCCGTACAGGCCGACCGCGTTGCGGTGCTCCACCACCACCGGCCGGGCGGCACCCGTCGAGCCGGAGGTGAAGATGATGTACGCCGGGTCCTCGGGCCCGGGCCGGACCCGTTCGCCGCCGGTCGCCGGGGCGGTGCCGTCGAGCGCCAGCGTGGGCAGCTGCGCGGCGAGGGCGCGCAGCGCCGCCCCGCCGGGCGTGCCCAGCACGAGTGCGGCGTCCACCGCCCGCGCCTGGGCGGCGAGCCACGCGGTGGGGTGGACCGGGTCGAGCGGGACGTAGACCGCACCGGCGCGCAGCACGCCGACGAAGGCCGCGATCACCGACGCGGACCGCTCGCCGAGCACGACCACCCGGTCTCCGGGGCGGACGTCGCGCTCGCGGAGCCGGCCGGCTATCGCGTCCGCGGCGCGGTCGAGTTCGGCGAAGGTGAGTGTGCCGTCGGGGGCGATCACCGCGGGGTCCGTCCCCGTCGCCGCGCCGAAGGCGTCGTCGAGCAGGTCCACCAGGGTCTGCCCGGCGTACGGGCCGGCCGCCCCCGCCCAGCGGGCCAGCGCCCGGGTCTCGGTGGGCCCGGCGCCGCCGCCGGCCAGCTCGGCCACCACGGATTCGAGCAGCATCCGCCCGGCCGCCGGAGCGGTGCCGGGCCCGGCGGTGTGGAGCGTCAGCCGCAGCCGGCCGTCCACCACGACGCACTCCAGGTGCAGGCCGGTGGCGGGCGGCGCGGAGCGCACCGACATGTCCTCGGCGCCCAGCGCGGTGAGCCCTTCGGCGCCCGGCTGCGGATGCATGGCGAATCCGGCGGCCGCGGTCCGGTCCAGCGGGGCGACCCGGAGGCTGCGGCCGCGGGCCTCGGTGAGCAGCGAGGCGAGGGCGGTGTCGTCGGCGTCCCGGGGCAGGTCGATCGCGACGAAGCAGCCGAGCGGCCCGATCACCCCGGTGGTTCCGTCGGGGTGGCGGCCCGAGTCGTACCAGGCGATCGCGAGCGGTTCGGTGCCCTGGTCGAGGTAGCGGCCGAGCGCCCGCAGCCAGGCCCCGAGCACCCGCGGCTCCGGGTCGGCGTCCGGCAGCGGGCACTCGATCGTCAGGTCCGCGGGCGTGTCGTCCCGGTGGGGCAGCGTCACCGAGGTGACGGCGCCGGGCGCCGCGGGCACGTCGCCGGAGGCCTCGTCGGCCTGCCACTCGGCGACGTCCAGGAACTGGATGCGGTCGGGGTCCTCGGCCGGCGGCGTGCCGAGGTAGTGCGCCGCGAACTCGTCGAGGAACAGGGTCAGGCTCTCCCGGTCGGCGACGAGCACCGAGGCGTCGACGGTCAGCCGGTCCGCCGCGAGGGTCACGGTCACCGGCGCCGCGTCGGCGGCCGCGTCGGCGTCGCGGACCGGCAGCACGGTGTCCTCGTCGACGACCTGGATCGGCATGCCGGTGCCGGTCAGGTCACCGATGCGCAGCCGCAGCGTCTCGTGCCGGGCGACCAGTGCGGACAGTGCCCGCCCGGCCCTGTCCCGGTCGAGGGGCGTCGCGGTCCGCAGCTGTGCGGTGACGCGGCCGTCCCGGTCGTGGGCCCAGTGCCAGCGCTGCTGGGTCGAGAGTCGGTAGCTTTCGGTTACGGACACGGCAGCGCTCGATTCACATGAAGATCCGACATGGCGACAAGGGTCCGGCGCTCGCCGGTGAACGGCTCTCGGCCGTGCGTGGCCAGGAAGTTGTCCACCATCAGGACGTCACCGCGCTGCCACGGGAAGGAGACCGCCGTCTCCTGGTACAGGTTCCGGATCAGCTCGACGACGCCCGGCTCGATCGGTGAGCCGTCGCCGTAGTAGGCGTTGCGGGGCAGCCCTTCCAGGCCGAATTCGCCGATGAGCGCCTCCGCCACCTCCGAGGGCATGTTGGAGACGTGGAACAGATGGGTGTGGTTGAACCACACCTGCTCGCCGGTGCGCGGGTGCGTGGCCATCGCCTGGCGCACGGCGCGGGTCCGCAGTCCGTTGCCGCCGGTCCAGTGGAACTCGGTGTTCGACGCACGGCAGTAGGCCTCGACCTCGGCCCGGTCCGAGGTCTGGAACACCTCCTGCCAGGGCAGGTCGAGGTCCTCGCCGTAGTTGCGCACGTACATCACGCCGTGCCGCAGGAACCGCTCGCGGATCTCCGCCGGCAGCCGCGGGGTGAACCGGCGCTCGCCGGCCAGCGGGGTGGCGCCGCCGGTCTCCGCGGGGAGGTCGCAGTAGAAGTACAGCCGGCTGGGCCAGTTGTGCGCGTAACTCATCTCGTGGTGCAGCGGGATGACCTGGTCGGAGGCGAACTCCGTGGAGGTGAAGACCTTGTCGGCGACTTCGTCGCGCGGTGCCGCCCGCTCCAGGTACCCGAGCAGGTCGGGGCTGACCCCGCGGGCGGCGGCCCCGAACGATTCCGGACCGGGCACCGAGAAGCCCCGGAACAGGATGGCGCAGTACCGGTCGAGGTCGGCGAGGATCTCCTCGCGGTGGGCCGCCACGTACGGTGCCAGCGGAGCGCCGTCGTCGCTCCGCAGCACCAGGCAGAAGTCGTCGTCGTCGACGAACGAGCGGCGGATCGGGTCGGCGCCGGTGCGCGGACGCCGCCGTACGGGACCGGGGGTCATCGGGCGGCTCCGATCTCCGCGGCCGAGGACCAGCGGTCCGCCATCGCGGTCAGGATGCGGCGCGGGCCCTCGAAGGGCTCCCGCGCGTGTGCGGCGAGCATGTTCTCGACGAGCAGGACGTCGCCCTGCTGCCAGTCGAATCCCACGGTCTCGGCCCGGTACGCCTCCCGGATCGCGGCGACGGTCTGTGCCGGGATCGCGCTGCCGTCCCCGAAGTAGGTGTGGTATGGGAGGTTCTCCTCGCCCACCGCGGCGAGCAGCCCGTCGCCCACCTCGTCGGCGAGCGCGGCGTTGTTGAAGAACAGCGCGTGGTTGAACCACGTCTCCTCCCCGGTGCCGGGGTGGATCCGGATCGCCGGCCGGACCTGCCAGGTCCGCAGCTGCTCGTCGCTCACCCACTCGCAGGAGATGTCGTGCTGCGCGCAGTACGACTCCACCTCGGCACGGCTGCCGGTCTGGAACGCCTCCTGCCAGCTCAGGCTGATGCCGGGCAGGTAGTTGCGGACGTAGCGCACGCCGAGCTCCCGGAAGCGGGCGACCGTCGGTGCGTCGAGCCGGGCCAGCACCCGTCTGCTGTCGGCGAGCGGGGTGCGGCCGCCGGTGGTGGCCGGCCGCTGGCAGCAGAAGACGATCCGCACGGGCCAGTCCAGCGTGTACGACTGCTCGTTGTGCAGGGCTATGTGCTGGTCGGCGGGGTGGTCGGTGGAGGTGTAGACCCCCTGGGTGATCTCGTGCCGGGGCGAGGAGCGCTCGCCGTAGTCCAGTACGTCGCGGGAGAGCGCCGCCATGACACTGCGGAAGGCCTCCGGTGAGTCGATGCCGAAGCCCCGGAAGAGCACGGCACCGCTGTCGTGGGCGAGCCGGGTGACGGTCTCCGTGTTGCCCGGGAGCCAGGACACGAGGTCGGCCGCGCCGGTGCCGAGCACCAGGGCCGGCAGGCTGCCTCCCTGCCATCGGGGGGTCACCGTGACGGGGTTCGTACGGGCACTGCGGCGGGATGGCGCGGTCATTTCACTCCACAGCAGAAGGGAAGGTTCGAGGACTACCGGTCGAGATGAGCGGGAGCGGGGTGCCCCAGCAGGTCTGCGGTCAGCTCACGGGTACGCGGATCGGCGAGCAGGCCCGCCCGGACGCAGTCGACGACGTGCACGTCGAGGGAGCCGGCTCTGATCCAGTCGTCGCCGACGGGATGGTCCGCCGACCGGATGTGCGTGACGCAGCCCGCGCGGGGTGACGCGGACCCGGCGCGGAACGAGGCCACGAGAAAGGCGATCCAGTCGAGGTAGAAGCCGGACACCCGCGTCGCGGCCGCCACCGCCTCGTCCTCGTCGAATCCGTCCCCCTGGAAGACCTCGGCCCCCAGCCTGACCACCTGTTCGGCCAGCAGCGTCATGGCCCGCTCCGGGCGCTCGCGCAGCTCCGTGTCCGCCAGCGCCGCGGTCAGTTCGCTGCCGAGCTGCTCGGCGCTCCCCCCGGTGAGCTGCCGTACGACGACCCCCACCGTCTCGCGGATCTCCGCCCCGGCACCCGGCTCCCCGTCGAAGAACACCACCGGGACCGGCCCGTCAGCACCGCCCAGCCGCTCCGCCAGGTCACGTGCCAGCGGGGCCGCCATGCAGTAGGCGAGGACCGCGCGGACCGACGTGCCGGAGCAGC
Source organism: Streptomyces sp. CLV115 (assembly GCF_038448545.1). NCBI lineage: Bacteria > Bacillati > Actinomycetota > Actinomycetes > Kitasatosporales > Streptomycetaceae > Streptomyces > Streptomyces sp. CLV115. Next base: position 9,213 of record NZ_JBCEWQ010000082.1, on the reverse strand, counting down.
GCTCCGCCAGGTGCGCCACGTACCGCGACGGTTCCACCGACCGGCTGAACGGCTCGCTGATCGCGTAGAGCACGTCCCAGCCCCGGTCCTCCAGCCGCAGGTCGGACAGGCGGGCCTCGGCGCGCCGGCCCGGGAAGTCCAGCACCACCAGGGTGTCAGCCATGATCGATCGCCTCCTGGAGCAGCCGGGCCAGGGTCGGTGCCAGCTCCGGTCCGCGCATGACGCCGTAGTGGTCGCCCTGCAGCGCGATGGTGCGCACCGGCCGGGAGGTCACGCCGCCCCAGCCGTGGTCGGCCCGGTCCCGGGGCTCGTCCCCGGCCTGGATCAGACAGACCCGGCCCGGGTACCCGCCGGGGACGGTGAACCGGCGGATGGCGTGCAGATTGGTCTCGAACCGGTCGAGCAGCCGTTCCACCAGGCCGCCGTCGCCGGGGGATTCCAGCAGCCCGTGTTCCCGGGCGCGCTGCCAGAGCTGTTCCCGGGTGGTGACGGACGGGCCGAGGTCGGTGCCGACGGCCGCTCCCCAGTCCTCGGCGAACCAGGAGACCAGGTCGGCCTCCGTGGCCGGCCCGTCCTGCGGATCGGGCACATGGCTGTCGATCATCAGGACCGGGAGCGCCTTGCCGGTACGCAGTTCGAGGCGCCGGGCCATCTCGAACGCCACCACCCCGCCCATCGACCAGCCGCCGAAGGCCAGCGGAGGCTGCGCGGCCGACTCGACGGCCGTCAGATACGCCTCCGCCATCTCCTCGACCGTACTCAGGCCCACCGCCTCCAGCGCGTAGACGGGCCGCCCCAGTGCCCTGGCCAGACCGGCGTAGCAGCCCACTCCGCCGCCGACCGGGTGGACCAGGAAGAACGCCGGTCCGCTTCCCTCGGCCATCGGCAGCAGTTCGGCCCTGGCCGGGGTGGTCAGTTCACGGTCGATCGCCCGGCCCAGCCGGTAGAGGGTGCGGGCCTCGAAGAGCGCCGCGGTGGGCAGGTCCAGGCCGTACTGGAGGCGGACCCGGTTGAGCAGCCGGATACCGAGGAACGAGTGCCCGCCCAGGTGGAAGAAGTCGTCGTTGCGGTACACCTGCGGGACGTCCAGGAGCTGTTGCCACAGTTCGGCGAGGTACTGCTCGGTGGGGGTGGCCGGGTCCTCGGCGGCGGGCACCGTGTCGTCGGCCGTGACCGGCGCGCCCGCCGTCGCGCCCGCTGCCGCTCCGGCCGCAGCGGTCACCGGGTGGCCGCTCAGCGCCCGGTCCGGATCGGCGAGCACGGCGCCCAGCAGGCCGAGGAACTCATCGGCGAGCCTGCGTACCGTCCCGTCGTCGAACAGCTCGGTGGCGTACTCGACGCTGAGGACCATGCCCTCCGCGTCCTGCCACGTGGTGACGAGCCAGTCGAACTTGGCGCTGTCGGTCCGTTCGTCCACCTCGGTCACCCGGAGCTCCGACGGTGTGTCGCGCTCGGTGATGTCGCCCTGGTGCACATAGAGCATCTGGAACAGCGGTGACCAGCTGGGCGACCGGGGCGGATTGACGGTCTCCACCACCCGGTCGAAGGGCAGTTCGAGGTGGTCGAAGAGGTCCAGCACATGGTCTCGGGTCCGGCCCAGGTGGGCGCGGAACGAGGGGTCTTCCGAGAGGTCGGCGCGGGTGGCGACGGTGTTGACGAAACAGCCGATGACCTCGCGCAGTTCGGGCCTGACCCGGCCGGACAGCGGCGAGCCGATCACCACGTCGTCCTGCCCGGAGACCCGGGACACGAACGCCTGCAGCGCCGCCAGCACGACCATGTAGAAGCTGGCGCCCTCCGCCTCCGCCATCGCCTCGACGCCGCGCCGGATCGGCTCGGGCATCCTGAGCCGCAACTCGCGGCCGGCGTTGCTGGGATGGGCCGGGCGGGGCCGGTCGGCGGGCAGCGTGGTCAGCACCGGACAGCCGCTGAGCGTGTCGGCCCACCACCGGGCCTGCTTGTCGAGCACGCCTCCGGCCAGCCGCTGCTGCTGCCAGATCGCGTAGTCCGCGTACTGCACGGCAGGTTCGTCGAGGCGCTCCCCCCGGTAGGCCCGCCACAGTTCACGCCAGAAGACCGGTGCCGATCCCCCGTCGTAGACCGCGTGGTGGAAGCACAGGTAGAAGAGGTGGTCGTCGGGCGCCTGCCGCTCGATGCGGGCGCGCACGAGCGGACCGGAGCTCAGGTCGAACGGTGTCTCGGCCCGTCCGTCCCACGTCTCGTCGAACAGATCGATCTCGTCGAGCGGCCGGACGCGCTGCCGGACGCCGGTCTCGTCCTCGCCCTCGGTGAGGACGGAACGCAGAATCCGGTGCCGTTCCACGAGTTCGGCCAATGCCCTTTCCATGGCGGGCACATCGAACTCTCCGCGAATCCGGACGGTCGACCCGATGTTGTACGTGCCGGGCCGCCCGGTCCGCTCCAGGAACCACATCGCGCGCTGCTGCTCGGAGACGGTGGCCTCGACGACGGACTCGTGGTGCGCGATCCCCGCCGTCCGGCCTCCCGGCACGCGCGCCGCCCGGGCGCTCATCGCGCCGTCCGCCCGCGCAGCGCCGGCGGGCGCATGTCCGTCCACACCTCTTCGATGTGGGCGAGACATTCCGCTTCGGAACGGGCCGGGCCTTCTGCGCGCCAGCCGACCGGGGCCGGAGTGCCGGCCGGCCAGATCGAATACTGTTCCGCGTCGTTGACGACCACCCGATAAAGGACAGCACGCGAATCGCCCGGCACACGAATCCCTTCCACGCAAATCAATAAAAATATGCTGGAGACACATCGGAGCACTTCATTTTCAGGGCCGGATCAAAAAGGCGTCCGCCGCGCGGTCGCCACCTTTAGCCTCCGCAGCGAATTGCGGAACCGGAACCCTTCGGCGCACGCGAGCGACCCGCGAACGGGTCCTGGGCAGCCGTGAGTCAAGAAATATGAGCACCCGTCACCGGGTTGATCGTCCATCTCCCCCATTGCCGATATCGAGCAGAGTCCGGGCGATCAGAACATCGCTTCACGGCATCTGACATCTAATTGACGACAACACGAACCTAAGGCGCCGACTCCGACTCCGTCAAGGCACTCATGAAGCTTTCGGCGCGGCGCCTGTTGTCAACCCGAAGCGGATTCCGGGTTTCTGTGGAGCCGTCAGAAATATCCACTACCGAGCGGATGCGGCCGGACACCGTTCGTGATCTTGGTCGGCCCGCCCGCCGGACCCCCGCCCGCACTCCGCGGGTGCGGCGTCTCGCGCCGACGGGCCGCAGACAGGAGACTGGCCCTGTCTTCGAACCGCCGTCTGCCGTGCGCGGCAGTCGCGACCGTCGTATCCAAGGAGGACACCTATGCGGGACAGCCATCGGGCCGAGGCCGAAGGGCTGTTGGTACGCGCCGTCGAGGAGGAGATGCGGCGCTCCGGCGGCCGGGCCGACGCCGGTACGCTGACGGCGCGCGGGCGGGCCGCGCTGGATTCACTGGCGGACGCCGCGTCCGAGGAGTACGCCGCGTACGTCCAGGCACTGGACGCGGCCGGCGCCGGTGCGCAGCCACTGGCCCAGCGCTTCAACCGGGGAGCGCTGGCAACACCGCTGCTGGTCACCGGAGTTGCCGCGGTCGCCGCCTTCGGCGCGGACATCGCGTTCGGTACGGCGGCCGGGCCGGCCCTCGGCGCGGGCGCCGTCGTCGCGGTCGCGGGAGCCACCGCCACCGTCGCCAAGGTCACCGCCTCGCACTGGCCGGCCGCCCACCGGCGGGCCGGGGCGCTCGGACAGCCGGGCGGAGCCGAGCAGTTGCGGCTGCAGTGGCTGGCAGCTCTGGAGGTACGGGGCATCCGCCCCTTCATCGACCAGCAGCGAATGCTCACCGCCTCGTCCCGCACCCCCGCGAAGAAGGTTCCCGCGCAGGCGCGGACGGCTCCGTCGCCGCGCCGCACGGACCGCAGCGCGGCGGCCCGCACCCGCGCGCTCCTGGAGCAGTCCTTCGGCCATCTGCCCGCCGGCGACGGCCCGTTCGCGGGGCGGCGTGCCGAACTGGCGCAGATCGCGCAGTGGGTGCGCGAGGCCCGCGCGTCGACCGAGACCAAGCCCACCGTCGTCGTCCTGCACGGCACGCCCGGCTCCGGACGCACCGCGCTCGCGGTGCGGGCCGCGCACAGTCTGAAGGACCTGTTCCGCGGCGCCTGCGTGGTCGATCTGCGCGGCGATGTGGCCGGTGAGGCGCCGCTGCCGACCCGCGACGCGCTGCTGCATCTGCTGAACCGGCTGGGCGCACCCCGTGAGCAACTGCTGTTCCGGGACGGGGCGGCGTCGCCCGGCGGGGCGGACCCGTCGGCGCGGGGCAGGGCGTCGGCCGAGCAGCAGGTGCGGCGGCTGAGCGAGCTGTACCACCAGCACCTGACCGGCACCCCCGTGGCGGTCGTCCTCGACGACGCCGGTGACGCGGCGCAGGTGCGCACCCTGATCCCGGAGCGCTCCGACAGCCTCGTCCTGGTCACCGCCCGGGAACCGCTCCGTCTGCCGGACGACGTCCCCGCCCGGGTCCATCAGCTGCCGGTCGGCGCGCTCGACGCGGCCGGCGCGGAGGAGCTGCTGCGCGAGGCGGCCGGGGCCCCGGAGGAGGGGCCGTACGACTCCCGGGCGACGGACACCGTCACGGAGCTGTGCGGCGGGCTGCCGCTCGCGCTGCGCATCGCGGGCTCCTCGCTCGGCGCCCGCACCCGCGACGACCTCGCGGCCTCTCTGGCCGGGTACGGTCCGGTCGAGCCGGTGGAGCGGGCGCTGTGGCTGCGCTACACCGACCAGACCGAGCAGGGCCGGCGGCTGCTGCGCAGGCTCGCGCTGGCCGGGCGGGCGAGCCTGGGCGCCGCCGCGGCGGCGGCGCTGCTGTCCGCCGACGAGCAGGAGGCCGAGCGGCTGCTGAGGACGCTGGCCGGGGCCGGGCTGCTGACCCATGTCCGGGGTTCGCGCTACCGGCTGCACGACCTCGTCCGGGGCTTCGCGCTGGCCCGGCTGCGGGACGAGGAGCCGGCGGCGGACCGCACGGCGGCGCAGGAGCGGCTGATCCGGAACTACGCGGACCTGGCCGGTGCGGTGATCCGCATGGTGGACGGCAAGATGTCCACCCGGGCCGGGCAGTTCGGCTCGCACGGATTCGGCTCGCTGGACTCGGCGCTGCGCTGGCTGGACGACGAGTCGAGCTTCATCACCTCCGCGCTGCGGCACGCCGAGGGCGTCGACCAGGGCGCCGTGCTGGACCTGCTGGGCGCGCTGTGCGACTACTGCCTGCTGCGCGGCGACCTCTACCGGCTGGGCGAGATCAGCGAGTTGACGCAGGCCGTGGACAAGGGACTGCTGGAGCGGTCCGTGCAGTGGCGCACCGGCATCGCGGCCCGCCAGCTCGGCGAGCTGGACAAGGCCCGCACCACCCTGTCGTCGGTGGTCGGCCTCTACCGCGAGGCGCAGAACGGGGCGGGTACGGCGCTGGCGCTCTGTTCGCTCGGCATCACCCTGCACCACCAGGGCAATCTGACCGAGGCGTCGGCACGGCTGCGCGAGGCGATCGAGCTGCAGTCCCCCGAGGAGCAGGCGGAGGACCGGGCCTGGTCGATGCACGCCCTGGCGGCCGTGGAGCGCGACCGGGCCCGGCTCGACCGGGCGCTGACCCTGCTGGACGCCGCGCTGGTGCTGCACCGGGAGGGCGAGTCGCTGCACGGCGAGGCGTGGACCCGCTTCCAGCTCGGCCAGACCCTGCTGCGGATGGGCGATGTGGCGCGGGCCGAGGAGGCGCTGTCCAGGGCCCTGGAGCTGTACGGCAGCACCCGTGACGAGCGCGGTGAGGCCTGGGCGCTGACCCAGCTGGCCCGGGCCCGGCTGCTGGACGGCGATCCCGCCCCGGCGGTGGAGCGGCTGAATCAGGCGCTGGAGCGGCACCGGGACAACGAGGACGCGCGCGGCGAGGCGTGGACGCTGTTCTACCTGGGCCAGGCCCTGGAGGAGAGCGGCGACACGGACCGGGCGGTCCGGCAGCTGGAGCGGGCCCGCACGATGTTCTCCCGGATGCGGGACGTGTACGGGCTGGCGTGCGCCCGCCACCACTCGGGCCGGGTCACCCGTGACCAGCGGGCGGCCCAGACCGGGAACCTGCGCAACTCCGGCTTCGCCCGCCAGCTGCTGATGGACGCCCGCGCCGACTTCCGGCGCATCGGGGTCGCCCACGGCGAGGCGTGGACGTGCCTGGAGCTGGCGCTGATCGACGCGGGGAACAACCGGTCCCCGCAGGCGCTGGAGCTGTGCGGCGAGGCGGTGGAGCTGTTCGACTCGTACGGCGACGCGCGGGGCGCGGACTGGGCCCGTTTCCTGCGCTGCACGCTGCTGCCCTACGCGTCGCCGGGCGGCAGCGAGGTGGGCACGGCGGTGGCCCAGGAGGAGCTGGCCGAGCTGCTGCGGGCCGGGCACCCGGCGCGCGACGGCAAGCTGGAGGACTGCGCGTCGGCGTTCGCCGTGGTGCTGAACCGCGGCGTGGACCTGGAGGACGGCTGGCAGGCATGGCGCCTGGGCATGACGCCGACGCGCCACGCCCGGGAGGTCATGGGCGTGCCGGTGCCGGCCGCGTACCGCCAGGCCGACGACTGAGGACGTCCCGGGTCCGGGCACGTCCGTGGCTCCGGCCGGTCGCCGACCGGCCGGACCGGTGCCGGGGCGGCTCCGGAACTCCGGGGCCGCCCGCGCTCACCGTCGTCTGCTTCGGGGCTACTTCCGCTTCGCGGAACCGGCCGCCACGGGCTCTTCGGCCACCGCGTCCGGATCCGGGGCCTCCTCGAAGTCGACCTTGCCCATGTGCCGGTTCATGGACTTCATCAGCAGCCACACGCCCACGGCGAGCGCCGCGAAGACGATGAAGCCGAGAACGCCGGGGGTCACCTTGTTCTTGTCGAGCTCTTCGGCAAGCGGAACGAGGTCGGTCAGTGCCTGGGTCGCGTACATATCAGGCATTGTCGCGGATGCCCGCGAAGAGGTCGCTCTCGGGGAGGGAGGTATCGACGAGAGACTTCGCCAGCTCGTACTCCTCGGTCGGCCAGACCTCCTTCTGGATGTCCATCGGGACGCGGAACCAGCCGCCCTCCGGATCGATCTGGGTGGCGTGCGCGATCAGCGCCCTGTCCCGGACCTCGAAGAAGTCCGCACACGGAACGTGCGTGGTCAGCGTGCGCTCGTCGCGCCCGAACTCCTTCCAGCGCTGCAGCCACTCGCCGTACGGCGACTCCAGGCCGCGGGCCAGCAGCGCCTCGTGCAGCGCCACCGTGCGCGGCCGGTTGAAGCCCTGGTTGTAGTAGAGCTTCTGCGGCTGCCAGGCCGGGCCGAACTCCGACTCGGGGAACTTCTCGGTGTCCGCCGCGCCGTCGAAGGCGATCATCGTGATCTTGTGGGTCATGATGTGGTCGGGGTGCGGGTACCCGCCGTTCTCGTCGTACGTCGTGATGGCCTGGGGCCGGAACGCACGGATGCTGCGGACGAGCCGGCCCGCGGCCTTCTCCTCGTCCTCCAGCGCGAAGCAGCCCTCGGGCAGCGGCGGCAGCGGGTCGCCCTCGGGCAGGCCGGAGTCGACGAAGCCGAGCCACTCCTGCTCGACGCCCAGGATCTCCCGGGCCTCGTCCATCTCCTTCTTGCGCACCTCGTGGATGTTCTCCTCGATGTACGCGTCGCCCTGGAGCTTGGGGTTGAGGATGGAGCCGCGCTCGCCTCCCGTGCAGGTCACCACCAGCACATCCACCCCCTCGGACACATACTTGGCCATGGTGGCCGCGCCCTTGCTCGACTCGTCGTCGGGGTGGGCGTGAACGGCCATCAGGCGCAGCTGCTCGGTCAAGACTCGATCCTCAGTGATTCGGCATGTGGGCAGGCTTCTATAGTGACCGAACCGGGGGGCGGAAAATTCCTCGATCCCCGGTACGGAAGGAATGATCATGACGGCGGTGCCCGAGACGCTTCCGGAGAACCGCTACGGCCGCTCCGCGGACCAGCGTGCGGACCGCAAGCTCAAGATCGTCGGTTCGGTGCTGGGCGCCGTGCTGCTCGGCGTGGTCGGCTGGATCGGCTACGACTATGTCACCGGCCAGGGCATCAGCGCCGAGGTGATCAAGCGCCGGGTCGTCTCGGACCAGCGGGTCGACATCCATCTGGAAGTGCGCAAGGACAAGGACGCCAAGGGCTACTGCACCCTGCGCGCGCAGCACAAGGACGGCAGCGACGTGGCCCGCAAGGACTTCCGCTTCGACGAGCGCACCGACCGGATCGACCGTGTCCTGTCGCTGCGTACGACGGCCAGGGCCACCAGCGTCGAGCTGCTGGGCTGCACCACCGACGGCGGGGCGTAGCGCCGACCGGCGCACCCCGTCCCTGAACCACCACGCCGGGCCTGACCTGCGCACACGCGGTCCCGACGTTTTACCTTCTCCCCCTTTTCCTGCGGAATTGTTAGGCTCGTGGTTTCGCCCACCCGTGGAAGCACATGCTTACGGGTAGGGCGATGCTTTGTATTCCCAGTACCGACGAGGAGCACCCTGTGACCCAGACCAGCGAAAACGTCACCTGGCTCACGCAGGAGGCGTACAACCAGCTCAAGGCCGAGCTGGAGTACCTGTCTGGTCCCGCGCGCACGGAAATCGCCGTAAAGATCGCGGCGGCCCGTGAGGAGGGCGACCTGCGCGAGAACGGCGGGTACCACGCCGCCAAGGAGGAGCAGGGCAAGATGGAGCTCCGGGTGCGCCAGCTGACCCAGCTCCTGGAGCACGCGAAGGTCGGCGAGGCGCCTGCCGACGACGGCGTGGTCGAGCCCGGCATGGTCGTGACGATCGCCTTCGACGGCGACCCGGACGACACGATGACCTTCCTGCTCGCCTCCCGCGAGTACGCGAGCTCGGACATCGAGACGTACTCACCGCAGTCGCCGCTCGGCACCGGCGTGAACGGCAAGCGGATGGGCGACGACGCCGAGTACGAGCTGCCGAACGGCAAGACGGCCACCGTGAAGATCCTCGCGGCGAAGCCGTACACCGGCTGATCCCGCACACCGACGCCAGGAGCCCCCGGCCCGACGGCGAATTCCAGGGGTCGTTGCAACACAGAGGTCAACTGGCTGTGGCCAGGAGCTTAGTGAGACGCTTGGCTGGGGTTTCCCAGCCAAGCGTTTTGCGTGGCCGGCTGTTCAGTTCGGCGGCGACG
>NZ_JBCEWQ010000081.1:0-37471 GCF_038448545.1 Streptomyces sp. CLV115 | reverse complement strand
GGGCACGGAGGGACCGCCGGGCCGGGCAGCTTCGGCGGCGGGGAGACCCGCGGCCGGCGCGGGGGCGGCGGCCGTTTCTGAGCCGGCCGCGGGGGCGGCGGCACAAGACCTCGCTCGCAGCTTCACTCACGGCTTCATCAGCAGGGATTCACCCGGAGAACCGCACTCGCACAAGGAGAGGTCCATGACCAAACAGACCATTCTCGGCCGCGTCACCCAGCTGGCGAAGGCCAACATCAACGCGCTGCTCGACCAGGCCGAGGATCCGCAGAAGATGCTGGACCAGCTGATCCGCGAGTACACGGCCAACATCTCGGAGGCCGAGCAGGCGGTCGCCACGACCATCGGCAATCTGCGGCTGATGGAGCAGGACCACCGGGAGGACGTGGACGCGGCGAAGGAGTGGGGCGGCAAGGCGCTCGCCGCGAGCCGCAAGGCCGACGAGCTGCGGGCGGCCGGGTCGGCGGCGGAGGCGGACAAGTTCGACAACCTGGCCAAGGTGGCGCTGGGCCGTCAGCTGCGTTCGGAGAACGAGGCGAGGGCGGCGGAGCCGACCATCGCCGCACAGACCGAGGTGGTGGACCGGCTGAAGTCGGGCCTGGACCAGATGAAGACCAAGCTGTCGGAGCTGAAGGCCAAGCGGGACGAGCTGGTGGCCCGCGCCAAGTCCGCCGAGGCGCAGAACCGGATGATGGACTCCGTGAAGAGCATCGACGTGCTCGACCCGACCAGTGAGCTCAGCCGGTTCGAGGACAAGGTGCGGCGCGAGGAGGCGAAGGCGCTGGGCAAGCAGGAGCTGGCCGCTTCGTCCCTGGACGCCCAGTTCGAGCAGCTGGACAGCCTGGGCGACAGCGCCGAGGTCGAGGCCCGGCTGGCCGCGCTGAAGTCGGCCTGACCCCTGTCGTCGCCGGGTCCGGTGCGGGCCGGTCAGTACATGCTCAGCAGCTGGTCGACCGAGAGCTCGGCGGCCGGCTCGCCGTCGGGCAGGGCCAGTTCGAACCAGACCGTCTTGCCGCGCGGCGTCCTCCTCGATCCCCAGGCCACGCTCAGCAGCCCGACCAGCTGGAGCCCGCGCCCGCCCTCGTCGGTGTCGCGGGCCCGCCGTCGCCGGGGCTGGACGAGCCCGGCGTCCCACACCTCGCAGACGAGGGTGCGGTCGCGCAGCAGCCTGAGCCTGATCTCGCCCTCCCCGTACCGCAGGGCGTTGGTGACCAGTTCGCTGACCAGCAGTTCGGTGGTGTCCACCAGATCGTCCAGGCCCCAGGCGAGCAGCCGGCCGCGGGCCAGTTCGCGGGCGCGGCCCACGGAGCGGGGTTCGCGGGGCAGCACCCAGTCGCCGACCGCACCGGCCGGCAGTCCCTGGATACGGGCCACCAGCAGGGCGATGTCGTCCTCGCCGTGTCCGGTGTCGAGGGTGGTCAGTACGTGGTCGCAGACGTCCTCGATCGGCCGTTCCGGTTCGACGAGCGCCGCGCGCAGGGCCCGGAGCCCTTCGTCGAGCGGGTGGTCGCGCGACTCGACGAGACCGTCCGTGTAGAGGGCGAGCAGGGAGCCCTCCTTCAGCTCGACCTCGACCTCCTCGAAGGGTTCGCCGCCGACGCCGAGCGGCATGCCGGGCGGCACGTCGAGCAGCAGGGCTGCCTCGCCCGGTTCGACGACGGCGGGTGGGAGGTGGCCCGCGTTGGCGAAGGTGCAGCGCCGGGTGACCGGGTCGTAGACCGCGTACACGCAGGTCGCCAGGTAGACCTCGGAGAGGTCCGCCTCCCGGGACTTGTGGGCGGCCCGGGAGGGCCACTGGGCGCCGCCGCCGGAGGCGTTGGAGCCGCCGGGGGTGCCGAGTCCGCGGGCGACCTCGTCGAGCGCGGAGAGCACCTCGGCGGGTTCCAGGTCCAGCAGGGCCAGGGTCCTTACGGCAGTGCGCAGTTCGCCCATGGCGACGGCGGCCCGCAGCCCGCGGCCCATGACGTCGCCGACGACGAGAGCGGTGCGGTGGCCGGGGAGTTCGATCACGTCGAACCAGTCGCCGCCCACCTCGGTGGCCGTGTTGCCGGGGAGGTAGCGGCAGGCGATGTCGAGGCCGGCGGCCACCGGGTCGCCGGGCGGCAGCAGGCTGCGCTGGAGGATCAGCGCGCGTTCGTGCTCGCGCCGGTAGAGGCGGGCGTTGTCGATGCAGACCGCGGCGCGGGCGGCGAGTTCGGTGGCCAGGGCCCGGTCCCGCTCGCCGAAGGGTTCGCTGCCCTTGGTGCGGGAGAACTGCACGAGACCGACCACCGTGTCGTGGGCGACCATCGGCACGGCGAGCGTGGACTGCACGAAGCCCCGGTCGTCGCCGGGCACGTCCTCGACGTGGCCGGTGCGCAGCGCGACGGCGCACGGCGAGTTGAACGAGAAGCGGTGTACGGAGCCGAGCTCGGGCGAACCGGTCTCCGCGGCGGTGTCGGGCAGGACGTCCGCCACCGCGCTGGCCAGCGCGACGCGGCGCAGTTCGGCGGAACCGCCGACGGATTCCTGGCGGAGCGAGTCCCAGCTGCCGGGCGGCGCGTCGTCGCCGGTGAGCAGCCCCTGGTAGAGGTCGACGGAGGCGAGGTCGCAGAAGCCGGGCACGGCGACGTCGAGGAGTTCGCGGGCGGTGGTCTCCAGGTCCAGGGAGTTGCCGATCCGGGCGCCGGCCTCGTTGAGCAGCGCGAGGTTGCGGCGGGCGCTGGCGGCCTCGCGGGCGGCGATGTGCCTGCGGGTGACGTCGGTGGCCAGTCCGGCGACGCCGATGGGGCGACCGGATCCGCTGTGCACGCGGTAGAGGTTCATGGACCAGTGGCGGCTGCCGGGTTCGCCGGGTGCGGTGCCGACGAGCCGGAGATCGGTGACGGACGTTCCGGTCGCCAGTACGCGTTCGATGGTGGCGGTGAGCCGGTCGGCCTCGGGGCCGGAGAGATAGTCCTCGACGGTGCGGCCGCGGTGGTCCTCGGCCCGGCCGCCGAAGACGGTGGCGAAGCGCTGGTTTGCGCGGATCACCGCGAGGTCGGTACCGAACAGCACGAAGCCGAAGGGAGATTGGCCAAATATTGCCTGCGACGCGGCAAGGTCCGTCTCGATGTGACGCAGTGCCCGGACGTCCACGACGATGCAGAGCGCGGCCCGTTCCCCCCTGGCCGTCTCGCTCGGCATCACATAGATCTCGGCGAGTCCCCGCACCGCCCCCTCGCCGGGTATCCGGAAGGGGACGAGGCCCGTCCACTCCCGGCCGTCGAGGATCTCGCCGACCGTGCGACGGCCGTCCGTGCGCAGTTCGGCGGGCATGAATGCCTCGACCGGGTCCATGCCCACCGCTTTGTCCGCGGCAATGCCGAAGAGGCCGGCGGCCCGGCGGCTCCACTGCTCGATCAGGCCATCGGGGCCGATCGAGAACGAGGCGACCCTGATGTAGTCGTAGATCGAGCCAGGCGGGCTGCTCTGCCACACGATGTCGCCCGCTGTCCCAGGTATTTCGCTCACGCGACCGTCCCCTCCAGCTCACACACCGGACCGGTCATGCCCGCAGTATTCAGCACTCCGGCCCCAACCGACACGGCGTTCACGATCACAGCACGGTCTCAGTCCCTTTCAGCCAGCTTCTGGCCGACCAAGTGATCGCGGTCCGTCCCACCCCACTCCTAACCAGGCAGGGCCAGCTCGAACCACACGGTCTTGCCGGTCTTTCCGCGCCGGGTCCCCCAGCGGCGGGCGGAACACGCCACCAGCTGCAGCCCCCTGCCCCCTTCGTCCTCCGGTCCCGCCATACGTTCGGTGGGCGGATCCGGAAGCGGATCGGAGACTTCCACGAGCAGTCCGGGACGGGCGGAAGGGCCGTCACCGTTGGGATGAGGGCGCACCAGGCGCACGCCGATGGGCCCCGATGTATAGCGCATCGAGTTGGTGACCAACTCGCTGACCAGCAGAACTGTCACATCCCCGACCGCGGCGTCGAGCCCCCAGGCGCTCAACGCCCCATGGACCGCATGCCGCGCGGATCGCACGGCGCCCGGCTCAGCCGGAAAGGTCCACTCGGCGCAGTCGCCTTCACTGTCGATCACGCCGATCACTTCCCAAGACCCGCAGCGGGGAACACCCTGTTCACAAGGGCTATTCAGCACATACCCGATAATTGGGTTGAACTATCGCCAGGATCGACACGTGGGGCGTACGGGTGTACGGCCGCGCGCACGAACAGATGTGCCCGGGTAGAAGGGGCGCACGACGCGGCGCTCACGCGCTGCCGCCTTGGCGCCTGCCCCGGTCGACCACCCCCGGCGCCGCCGCGTACCGGCCAACTCCCGCACGGTTTCCGCCCTGTTCGGACCGCCGGCGTGGACGGCGGGGCGGGGTGGCGGACGGCGGGGCGGGACGGGGCGGCGCGGCACGGACGGCTCAGGCCAGCGTGCCCGAGGCCTTGAGGTCGTCGAAGAGCAGTTGGTCGACCGGTGGGACGAGCGGCCGATCGGCGTAGGAGAACCACGCCATCTCCTCGATCTCACTGCTGACGGTCAGCGTCCCCCGGTACTCGCCGGCGTAACAGCTCATGCGCACGACCACGCCGCCCGGATGGCCGTGCGCCTGCGCCTCGTACGTACCCATGTGGGACACCGTCGCGGGGAGGATGGCCACGGCCAGCTCCTCCTCGACCTCGCGCAGCAGGGTCTGCAGGTCGGTCTCCCGGCCCTCCCGCTTGCCACCGGGGATGTAGAAGACGTCCTTCCCTCTCGGCCGCGCGCAGAGAATCCTGCCGTTCTCCACCCGCACCCATGCCACCGTGTCGATCAGGACCGACATCACTCCGCCTTCGTTCATCCGCAACCCGGTCGGACCGACCCTAGCCGGGCGGTGGGCGCGGGCGGTGGGCGCGGGCGGTGGGCGCGGGCAGCGCACACAGGCAGCGAAGGCGGACGGCGCACGCGGACGGCGAGCGACTGGCGCGGCCGGCGGCCGGTGAACGCGGGCACGGGCACGCGCCGGAGCGCGATCACCGCCCCGCCACGCTCCTCGCGCTCGCGCTCGCGCTACGGACGGGTGCTCTGCCCGACGCGCTCCACCCAGTAGAGCTGCTTGTGGCCGTGCTCATCGAGCTTGTCGGCGATCTTCTGCGCCTCGCCCTGCGTGGCGTATCTGCCGACGCGATAGCGATTGCCGTTGTCGTCCTGCCTTATCACCAGCCACGGGAGCACGGCACCGCTGTCGCTCATCGTGTCCCTCCCGAGCATTGCGCCCCTCCCTCGAACGGCGTGCACGTCACTAAAGATCCCCAGGAAACCGCAGTACGCATATGCCCGAGCGTACGCCTGACCTTTACTCAACGGATACGTAATTACACAAAGAGATACGGATCCGGCCTACAAGAGGGGGCGCACCCGGCTGGATGCGCCCCTCTTTGCGCCCCTGGCGCCCACCGGCCACTCCGGGCCACCGCCGGTCCCGAGCCACCGCCCGCGCCGAATGCCGGAGGCCCGCCCGGTGCACCGGCCGGGCCTCGCTTCCACCTTCCGGCGCCCGGACGCGCGCACGGCACCGCGCACGGGCACGCGCACGGGCCGGGGAAAGGAAGGATCGGGACATGACAATCACATGGCAGTCACATCACATGGCGGCCGAAGGGCCGGCGATCACTCCCCGGTCACGGGATCCGGCCGGACACCTGCCCGGTGTCCGGCCCGATGGACCGCGCCGGGCGCCGCCCGTCGCGCACCGCTCACCTGACCGGAAGGTGGTAGGCGACCCGGTAGCGATCGGCGGGCACCACCACGTCCGCCGTCTCGACCGGGCGGCCCGACGCGAAGTACGTCCGCTCGATCACCATCACCACGTGCCCCGGCACGCCGCCGAGCGCCAGGAGCTCCTCCGCCAGCCCCGGACGCGCGCCGACCTGCTCGGCCACGTTGTCCACGACGACGTCGATCGCGGCCATCCGCTCGACCACCCCGCACCCGCCCAACGGGCCCTCCTCCGGCAGCATCACCGGCGTACGCCCCGTCACGGCGAGCGGCTCCCAGGAGGTGGAGAGCATCATCGGCTCACCGGCCTCGCGGAAGGTGTACCTCGTCCGCATCACCCGGTCGCCCGGCTCGATGGCCAGGCGCTCGGCGATCTCGGCACTCGCCCCCTCCTGTTCGCTGCGGGACTCCCACGTCCCGTGCACCCCCTCCGCCGTCTGCTCCTGGCGGAACGGACTGGCGCCGGCCGCGGACCGGTAGCCGGAGCGGGCGATCCGGCGCGGGACCGGGCGCTCGCGCACATAGGTGCCGGAACCGGAACGCCCCTCCACCAGCCCCTCGGCCATCAGCACCTTCCGCGCCTCCAGCGCGACGGTGTCCGAGACTCCGTACTCCTCGCGGATACGGGCCTGCGAAGGCAGGCGCGTATGCGGCGGCAGCGAACCGTTGACGATCTTCTCTCGCAGATCGCTTGCAACACGCAAATACGCGGGCTGCTCACCGAAAGTCACAGGCCACTCCCAACAGGTTGACAGTCTGCAACAGCCTGACAACCGTCGGTTGTGAACCGCAAGCACAGGCCAAAGATTCACTCGAAGTGATGATTCGGCCTGCCCTTACGCATATCCGGCCAGCGGCCACCAGAGGGTTCTCAGCTCTTCTCACGCCTCCTCCCCGCGTCCGGTTCACCGCAACCGCGTCCGTCTTCTCCTGCATGAACCCGCACACGGAGGCGCTCGCACGAGAACACCGGAATGGGGCGGCCGCCGAAGCAGCCGCCCCACTTGCCGGCGCGTCAATTGTTCGGCGCGTCAGGGACGTACGGTTCCCGCCGGCCCATCGGCCGGCCGGTCCGTCAGAACTGCAGGCCCCAGGAGTTGATCTTCCCGGTGTCCGCCGCCGCGTTGTCCGCGACCCGCAGCTTCCACGTGCCGTTGGCCACCTCCGACGAGGCGTCCACGGTGTAGGTGGTGTTCACGTTGTCGGTGCTGCCGCCGCTCCCGGAGGCCTTCAGGCCGTAGACCGAACCGTCGGGCGCGACCAGGTCGATCTTCAGGTCACCGATGTAGGTGTGCGCGATGTCGACGGACACGCTCAGCGTGGCCGGAGCGTTGCCGGTGACACCGCTGACGGTGATCGGCGACTCGACGGTGGCGTTGTCGGCGATGGTGTAGCCCGTCGTGCTCTCGAACTTCTTGCCCGGCGGCGTGGTGGTGCCGGCGCCGACGTTCAGCAGGCGGTTCGGCGAGCCCGTGCCCGGGCCGGTCACCACTCCGGTGCTGGCCGCGGCGACCAGTCCGGCGGAGACCTGTGCCGGGCTGTCGCTCGGGTGCTCGGCCAGGTAGAGGGCCGCGGCACCCGCTACGTGCGGGGTCGCCATCGACGTGCCGGAGATGGTGTTGGTGGCGCTGTCACCGGTGTTCCACGCCGAGGTGATCGACGAGCCGGGGCCGAAGATGTCCAGCACGCTGCCGTAGTTGGAGAAGCTGGAGCGGGCGTCGGTGCTGGTGGTGGAGCCGACCGTGATGGCCTCGGTGACCCGCGCCGGGGACTTCGTGGAGGCGTCGGTGGACTCGTTGCCCGCAGCGACGGCGTAGGTGATGCCGGACGCGATGGACTTGCGCACGGCGGCGTCGAGCACCGAGTCCGCCCCGCCGCCCAGGCTCATGTTGGCCACCGCGGGCTTGACGGCGTTCGCCGTCACCCAGTCGATGCCCGCGACGACCTGCTCGGTCGTGCCGGAGCCGCTGTCGTCGAGGACCCGGACGGCGACGATCTTCGCCTTCTTGGCGACGCCGTACGCCGAACCGGCGACAGTGCCCGCCACGTGCGTGCCGTGGCCGTAGCCGTCGTCCGCGGTGTTGTCGTTGTCGATGGCGTCGTAGCCGTAGGAGGCCCGGCCGCCGAAGTCGCTGTGGGTGATCCGCACACCGGTGTCGATGATGTACGCGGTCACACCCTCGCCCCCGTTGTCGGGGTAGGTGTAACTCTGGTTCAGCGGAAGGGACTTCTGGTCGATCCGGTCGAGTCCCCAGGAGGGCGGCGAGGGCTGGGTGCCGGTGACCCTGAAGGTCCGGTTCTGCACGACGGACTTGACGGCCGGGTCCGCGGCGAACTTCTTGGCCTGCGCGGCGGAGAGCTCGACCGAGTAGCCGTTGAGGGCGGCGCGGTAGGTCTTCTTGATCTTGGCGCCGTACTCCTTGGCGAGCGCCTTGCCCTGCGCGGAGCCGGCCCTGGCCGCCGAGTCTTCCAGCGTGACGATGTAGCTGCCGCCGATGGTGCCCGGGGCGCCCGCGTTCTCGATCCGGCCTTCCGCCGCGGTCCCGGACGCGGAGGCGGGGAGCACCGCCGCGGTGGAGAGCGCGAGGGCGGCACCGGCTATGACACTCGCCGCGGCGAGTCTTCGACGCGTGTGGGGGGTGCGACGCAGCACTGACATGTGGGGGGCCTCCTCGATTGCGGTGCACTGGTGGGGGGTTGCACACGGAGTAGAGACGGAACGGATCGAAGCGGAACAGCATGGGCATGACAAGACACTGCCGCGAGTTCCGCACCACCCGCTCCCTGCCGACAGCGAAAGATTGACCGATACATGGGAATCACACAAGGGTCCGATGGGCTCCGCAATACCTTCGCCACGGGTCTGCCACGTGCCTGACATGCTGACGGGCATGCCCGCATACATCTGCCCGCAGGACGGCACCCGCGCCGACACCACCGCTCTCACCTGGTGCTGCCCGGTCTGCCGGGGCCCCTGGGACCTCGAATTCGAAGCGGCCGACGCGCTCCGCCTCAACTCCCTGACCGGTCGCGTCAATTCACTGTGGCGTTACAAAGAGGTGCTGCCGCTCTCCTCGCCCACGACCACCCTCGGCGAGGGCCGCACCCCGCTCGTCCCGGTCACCGGCACGGTCTCGGCCAAGCTCGACTTCCTGATGCCGACGCTCTCCTTCAAGGACCGCGGCGCCGTGATGCTCGCCGAGCTGGCCCGCCGGCTGTCGCCCGAGCGCGTCGTCGCGGACAGCAGCGGCAACGCGGGCACGGCCGTCGCCGCGTACTGCGCCCGTGCCTCGCTCCCCTGCACGGTGTACGTCCCCGAGGGCACGTCCCCGAAGAAGACCGAGCAGATCCGGGCGCACGGCGCGCACCTGGAGACCGTCCCCGGCGACCGCGAGGCCACCGCGGCCGCCGCCCGCGCCGCCGCCGACGTCCCCGGCACCTTCTACGCCTCGCACGTCTTCAACCCGTACTTCCTGCACGGCACGAAGACATACGTGTACGAGCTGTGGGAGGACCTCGGCGGCCGTCTCCCGGACGCCGTCGCCGTACCGGTCGGCAACGGCACCCTGCTCCTCGGTGCGGCCCTGGCCACCGCCGAGCTCCACGCCCGGGGGCTGATCGACCGGCGCCCGGCGCTGATCGCCGTGCAGGCCGAGAACGTCTCGCCGCTGGCCGCCGCCTTCCGCGCGGGCGCCGAGGACCTGTTGCCCGACGGCCCGACGGGCGCCGCCACCACCCTCGCCGAGGGCATCGCCATCCCGCGACCGCCGCGCGCCCGCGCCATTCTGGCGGCGGTCCGGGAGTCGGGCGGCACCTTCCTCACGGTGACCGAGGATCAGATCCGTGCCGCGCAGCTCGATCTGGCGGCGCGCGGGTTCTACGTGGAGACGACGGGCGTCGCCTGCTGGGCCGCGGTCGGCGGCTGGACGGACCGGAGTGTCGTCGTCCCGCTGTGCGGCGCGGGCCTCAAGACCGGCCTCGCGGCCTGAGGGAAGGCGCCCACCGGCGTCCGCCGGCGTCCGCCGCCCCGTCAGCCCTTCACCCCGCGCGCCGCGCACCCCCGCGCGGCGCGCGCGTCCCTACCTTCGTACGGTGAGCCTCTCGCGCCTCGTTCTCCTCACGTCCCTCACGTCCCTGGTCGCGGGCGCCCTGCTCGCCCCTACGGCCCCCGTCCCGTACGCGGCGCCTCCTGCGACGGCGGCGCCTCCCTCCGCGACGACCGCCTGCGGCCGGGACACCGATCCCGCCTGGGCGCCGACGTCCACCCGGTACGGCGAGGCGGCCGGTTACGACGCCTACACCGGCAACGGGTACCTGGGCCACCGGGTGCCCCCGGCGGGCGGCGGATACGCGGCGTCGGGCGAGAAGACCGGCTGGCCGCTGTTCACCCCGCGCTACGACGGCGCGTTCGTCTCCGGCCTGTTCGGGCGCGAGAAGGACCTCGCCGGTGGCCGGGAGGTGATCGCCGCGCTGCCGAGCTGGACCGCTCTCGACGTGCGTGTCGGCGCCGAGACCTACGGCGCCGGCACGCCAGCGGGCCGGATCTCGCGCTACCGCCAGACGCTCTTCCTGCGCTGTGGACTGGTGCGTACGTCGCTGCGGTGGACCACGGCCGACGGCCACGCGACCGACTTGACGTACGAGGTGCTCACCGACCGGTCCGATGTGCACACGGGCGCCGTGCGGCTGCGCATGACACCGCACTGGAACGGCACCGCGACCGTCACCGGCCGGCTCGACCCGAAGGGCGCACGCCGGATCGCCCTCGCCGACGACGGTACGTTCCGCACCCGGGGCACCGGGACCGAGGGCGCGATCGTCCAGGAGTTGCGCACCGGAGGGCCGGGGACCGGGGCGCCGGTCGCGCCACGGAGCACGCGCCGGGTGCGTGACGGGCGCACGTACACCTTCGAGAAATACGTCGGCATCGACACCGCGCTCACTTCCGCCGCCCCGCGCACCACCGCCCGCGAAGCCGCCCGGCGCGCGGCAGGGCGCGGCTGGTCCCGGGTCCTCGCGGCGAACAACGCGGCCTGGCGGCGGGCCTGGGCGGCCGACATCGCCGTACCGGACCGTCCCGAACTGCAGAAGTGGCTGCGGGCGGCGCAGTACGGACTGCTGGCCTCCACCCGGACCGGATCCCGCGACAGCATCGCACCGGTCGGTCTGACCAGCGACAACTACGCCGGCATGGTGTTCTGGGACGCCGAGACCTGGATGTACCCGGCGCTGCTGGCCACCCGTCCCGAGCTGGCCCGCCCGGTCGTCGAGTACCGCTACCGCACCCGCGAGGCCGCCCGCACCAACGCCCGGAAGCTGGGGTTCCGGGGCCTGTTCTACCCGTGGACGAGCGCGAGCAGCGGCGATCTGTGGTCCGAGTGCCAGAGCTGGAACCCGCCGCACTGCGTCACCCAGAACCATCTCCAGGGCGATGTCTCGCTGGCCGTCTGGCAGTACTACCTGGCGACCGGGGACCACGAGTGGCTGGCCGGGCACGGCTGGCCGCTGCTGAAGGGGATCGCCGACTTCTGGGCCTCGCGGGCCACCGCCAACGACGACGGCAGCTACTCGGTGAAGGAGGTCGCGGGCCCCGACGAGTACAGCAACGGCGTCACCGACGGGGTCTTCACCAACGCGGTCGCGGCCACCGCCCTGCGCAACGCCACCCGCGCCGCGCAACTGCTCGGACACACCGCACCGGTCGAGTGGAAGCGGGTGGCGGACGGCCTGCGCATCCCGTACGACCCGAAGCGGAAACTCTTCCTCCAGTACGCGGGCTACAACGGCTCGACGATCAAGCAGGCCGACACGGTGCTGCTGATCTACCCGCTGGAGTGGCCGATGGAGCCGGGCGCGGCCGCCGCCACGCTCGACTTCTACGCGGCGCACACCGACCCGGACGGCCCGGCCATGACCGACTCGGTCCACGCGATCGACGCGGCCACGATCGGAGAGCCCGGCTGCGCGACGTACACCTATCTCCAGCGCGCCGTACGCCCGTTCACGCGCGGGCCGTACGCCTTGTTCAGCGAGGCCCGGGGCGCGAAGTCGGGCGCCCAGGACCCGCTTTCGGGCTTCCCCGCCGAGGACTTCCTCACCGGGAAGGGCGGGTTGCTCCAGGTCTTCACGCACGGCCTGACGGGACTGCGGCTGCGGGAGGACGGGGTGCTTCTGGATCCGATGCTGCCGCCGCAGCTGGGCAGCGGCGTCACACTGACGGGCCTGCGTCACCGGGGCCGTACGTACGACCTCGCGATCGGCCCCCGGACGACGACGGTCCGGCTGATCTCCGGTGCCCCCTTCACCGTCCACTCCCCCGCCGGTCCCCGCCTGCTCACCGGCACGCTCACGCTCCCCACCCGCCGCCCGGACCTCGCCGCGACCACCGACGCGGCCCGCTGCCGCCCGGCGACGGCGACATCGGAGTCCCCCGGCCTGTACGCGGCGGCGGCGGTGGACGGCAGTCCGGCCACCTCCTGGTCCCCGGACGGCGCGACGGGCGCACTGACGGTGGACCTGGGACGTGCGGCCGCGGTGACATCGGCCGAGCCGGACTGGTCGGACGTGCGCCCGTCCTCGTACCGCCTGGAGACATCGTCCGACGGCACGCACTGGCAGCCGTACCGGGCGGGCCTGGTGGCCCGGTCGGTACGGCTGACGGTCGAGTCGGAGGACCCGAAGAAGCCCGTTGGTGTAAGGGAGTTGAGGGTCACTCAGCCGTGATCGCGCCCGCTGGGCCATGCCGGGCGTGCGACGCCATGGGCGTACGCACTACGGGCGCTCGACCCACGGGCGCACTCACTACGGGCGCACGACCCGCGGGCGCAGGGCTCACGAACGCACGGAGCGTGCGCGGTCTCAGCCGCGGGCGCGGAGCCTGCTGCCGAAGCCGTAGTAGAGGCCGAGCAGCACACCGCCCACCGCCGCGACGATCCCCGTCGCCCTGCCGGAGCCGAGGGCCCCGGTGAGGACGACGGCCGCCGCGTACACGCTGGGCAGCCACCAGTTGAAGCCGGATCTCGCGGCCGGGCGCCGTTCCATGATTCCCCCTGATCGACAGTGGCAGGCCGCGTGGGCGCGGCCGGGCGATGCCGATCATGCCATCCGGCCCCGTCGGCGGAACAGCCTCCGGGAGGAGGACCGGAAGAGGACTGACGGAGTCCGGTACCACGTGAACGCGTGAACATCCCACCGGGCCCTCGCCGCACGCCCCGGCCGGACCGGGAACGCATGGCGCGGCCCTGCATGTGGAGGGGCACCCTGGGCGGCGACTTCGGTCCGGAGGAACCGGCCTGCTCGGCTGGGTACTCGGCGGGGCACTCGGCCCGGGCGATCACCCTGCCCGGCAACCAGGGCCGAGACCGGCCCAGCCGCCCCGTCACCCACCGCAGACCCGTCACCCACCGCCGCGACGAGCACTCCCCGGGCTCACGGCCAACCGGGTGCCGGACGGTGTGCGCGGGGACAACCTGCCCTGAAGGCTCGCCGCGAGGGTCCGGATGGCGGGCAGCCGCGCGAACAGCGCCTCGCCGGGGCAGTTGGTGGCGAAGCCGTCGCGGTGGCCGGAGACGGCGTCGAACTCGGCCGAAGTGCCCTTGGCGTAACGGCTCTTGCCGTTGGTGGAGGTGAGCCGCACCTTGCCCGCGGGATCGACGCCGCCCATTCCGAGCTTCCAGGCCGCGAGGGCCGCGATCGCGTGCTCCATCGCCGCGGGTACCGGTGTCCCCGGCCCGAAGGTGCCGATGGCCGCGATCCCGGTGGTGCCCTGGTTGAACCCGAGGGTGTGGGAGCCGACGACCGGACGGTCGGCACCGCCGGCGCGGCCTTCGTAGATGGTGCCGCACTTGTCGACGAGGAAGTTGTAGCCGAGATCCCCCCAACTCCGGTCACGCGTCTGGCCCGTGTACAGATTGCGCAGAGTACGGGGGACGTCGGCGCAGTCGTAGCCGTTGGGGGTGTCGGTGTGATGGATGAAGACCGCCCTGACCCCTCCCGCGTAGTGCGCGTGGGTGTCCCGCTTGGTCTCGTCGGCCCGCCACTGCGCCCGCGGGACGATGGCGGGCCGGGGCGCCACCCGGGGCAGCGCCACCGACGCCGCCCCGAGCGCCGGAAACGGGGACGCCGCATCGGCCGGCCGCGCGGCCGCTTCGGGCCGCCATACGGAGAGCGGCCCTTCCGGGGTCGTATCGCGAACGGCCCGGGCCGCCGTCACTCCGGCGGGGGCCGCGAGGAGGGGAAGCGCTATGGGAACGGTGGTCCACAGCGCTATTCGGTACAGACGCACAGGAAAAACCTTCTTCGTCTTTCGCCGGGATGACGACGGGAGCGCGTATGCCCACAGCTTTGCGGCGCCGGATTCGCCGCGCGCGCCGGATTAGTGCAGACAGGCGAGCACCACGACTCCCCGATCGACGGACACGAAGAGCGACGAAAAGGCGAAGAGGCCGCCGGCCACCGCGACCGCCGCCGGCTCTCGACAGATCTCACAAGAACTCCACGACCTGGCGATTAATGGTCGACACGCCTCACCTCCCCGGGCTTTCGCGTGACCGCCCGCAGAGCACGCACCCCCGCGAACGTCACCCACCGTCACCGAGCGTTCGGCATCCGGGCGGGCGCGCATCGATCCCTCCGCGGCCCGGAAATCCCTGGCCCCGGTACTGCTCCACCGACGAGACTGCGCGGATGAGCCGCCGCTGTCCGTGTCCTTGCTGCGGGCATCTCGTTCTGGACGAGATGCCCGGCTCGCACTCGATCTGCCCCGTCTGCTTCTGGGAGGACGACGCCATCCAGTTCCGGTGGCCCACCATGCCCGGCGGGGCGAACCAGATCTCCCTGATCGAGGCCCAGCACAACTACCGGGACTTCGGCGCCTGCGACCGGCACGGCCGGCGGTTCGTCCGTCCTCCTGCGCCCGACGAACCGCTCGACCCGGCCTGGCGCCCGATCGACCCCGCGCTCGACTCGTTCGAGGACTGGAGAGCGGAAGGCCGCGCGCCATGGCCGGAGGACCGATCGGCGCTGTGCTGGTGGCTGCCCGGCTTCTGGCGACGGGAGCCCCCGGCGCCATGACCGGCCGCGGCGACCGGGCCACCGGTACGCCGGCGCACTGGGGCCGCCGAGGCACCGGTACGCCGGCGGACCGGTGCCTCGGCGGGACGGCCCCCTACCGGCGCGCGCCGAAGTACGCGCCCGGGGTGGTGCCGGTCTCGCGTCGGAATGCCGCGACGAACGCGCTGACCGTCTCGTAGCCGACTGCGCGCGACACCCGATGGAGCGGCTCGCCGGCGGCCAGGGCGGGCAGTGCCGCCTGCAGGCGGACGAGGGTGCGCCAGCGGCCGAAGGACATGCCGGTGTCGGCCAGGAACAGTCTGGCGAGCGTGCGCCCGGAAGTACCGACCCGGCGCCCCCACGCTTCCACCGCGAGCGCACAGGCAGGATCGTCGAGCAGTTCCCCGGCGACCTGACGGGCGCGTGGGTCCGTGGGGAGCGGGGCCTCAAGAGCGGTGGCCGTCACCGGCCGGAGCAGATCGAGGAGCACCGTCTCACCGTGCGCCCGGCGCCCGGAGTCGAGCTCCGGATCGTCCAGGTAGCCGATCAACTCGGCCAGCAGCGGCGTGACCCGGGTCGGCCGGACCGTGTCCCACTGCCCCGGGTCGGCAGGCGGCGACATCGGCAGATAGAGCGAGGTCATTGTGGTGTGACCGGCGGAGACGACCTCGTGCGGCACTCCGGACGGGATCCACAGGGCGCGTGTGGTGGGCAGTACCCACCGCCGGGAATGCACGTCGACCGTCAGGGTGCCGTGGGAGGCCCAGGCCAGCTGATGTGTCGGGTGGGTGTGCTGGGTGAACCGCGTTCCCGGCGGCATGGGGAACGTCCCGATGGAGACCAGCGCATCGCCCTGTCCGTTTCCCGACATGGTTTGGAAGGTTACGTCCTTCTGGGCAGCGACAGCCCTCTCTAGCGTTGTCGTCATGAACACCGACCACGCTGAACTGTGCGCGAGCCCGGAGTGGGCCGCCCATCTCCATGACGAGGTACTGCCGCTGGCCGTCGCGCGTGCCGATCTCGGGAAGGAACTGCTGGAGGTCGGCCCCGGTCCGGGAGCGGCGACCGAATGGCTGCGGACCAAGGTCGACCGCCTGGTGGCCGTGGAGATCGAGGCCGAGGCGGCGTCGCTGCTGGCCGACCGGTTCTCCGGGACGAACGTGGAAGTCCACCGGGGCAGCGGCACCGCGCTGGAGTTCGCGGACGATTCCTTCGACTCGGCGGCGTCGTTCACGATGCTGCACCACGTACCGACAACGGCTCTCCAGAACACCCTCCTCGCGGAAATCCTCCGGGTGCTCAGGCCGGGCGGTGTGCTCGTCGGGGCCGACAGTCTGCCGAGCCAGTCGCTGCACGCGTTCCACAAGGGCGACGTCTACAACCCGGTGGAGCCGGCCGCGCTCCTCGTGCGCCTTCAGACGTTGGGCTACGTGGACATCACGCTCTGCGTGGGCGACCGGCTGACGTTCTCCGCGCACAAGCCTCCCGCTCAGGACGAGCGGGCCGCCTGACCCCTGATCCCGGCGAGCACGATGTCGAGCATCCGGTCGAACTCCGCGACTGATCCGAAGTCGGCCCACCGGGGTGCGAGGGCGGCCATGCCCGGGTGCGTACCGGAGTCGAACTCGGGCACGGGAGCCGGCCCGTCGGGGCCGCCGCCGGTGCAGGCCAGCAAGTGCCCGTTGAGGAAGCCGAACAGCACCATCGGGGCGTCCGCCGCCACCCGCTCGGGCAGGCCGGCCGCACGCGTCGCCGCGACCAGGCTCTCCAGGGCGGAAATGGCCACCGGCGAGGTCTGCGCACGGGTGGCGAGCAGCGGGAACACCCGAGGGTGCCGGTACGCCATGTCCCGGTAGGAGTGGGCCGTCAGCCGGGCGACCTCCTCCCAGTCGCGCGGCGCGCCATCGGGGGCAGGCGCCACCACCTCGGTGAGCACGGCCTCGCAGATCACGTCCAGCAGTGCGGCCTTGCCCTTGACGTGGTGGTAGAGCGACATCGGATCGACCCCGAGCTCGTCGGCGAGTCGCCGTACCCCGAAACGCTCCAGGCCGTCGCGATCCACCAGCGCGACGGCCGCGGTCGCGATCCGCTCCCGGTCGAGCCCCGCCGAGGTGCCCCGTGCACGTCTGGCCACACCCACTCCTCCCTGCCCCTCCTGCTGCTTCGTGCTTCCTCTTGCCGGGCCCTCTTGCCGAGCCCCCTTGCCAAATCTACGCCGTAGAACTTAGCGTGCACAACGAAACCTACGCCGTAGGTTTTGAGCGGCTTGCCGAAGAGCACGGAGGAGAGAAACGCACGACATCACCGCCGTCGCTTGGGCGGAGGAAGGACACGCACGGCATCACCGCCGTCGCATACGCCCCCGCCGGGGCCTCGAATTCCCCCGCACAGCCCTGCCGGAGCAAGGGCCACCCGATGGACCTGACGCAACATCACACAACACAACGCAACACACCACGAAATGACAGGCCGCAACGCGCCATGCCGCGACGTGCCATCACATGACACAGACCGAGAGGACGCCGATGCCGAAGACAACCCACATGCGAGGGGCAATCGGCGCGTTGTACGCGGGACTTGGACTCACCGTCATCGCGACCGCCGCCCCGTACGCCGACCGCGCCACCACCCATCTGCTGGCCGACCACGTCCGAGCCGGATACCCGGCCTACTCCCAGGCCAGGGTGGACTCGGCCGTCAGCACCTACCTCGTCCTGCTGTCCGTCATCGGAGTGCTGGGCATTCTGGCCTGGTCCACGGCAACCTGGGCCGTCACGACGGGCAGGCGATGGGCCCGCCCCGCCTCGACCGCGCTGTTCGTGCTGGGCACAGGCACCGGGCTGATCGGGCTGCTCACCAGGGACACCTCCGGCTCGACCGGCCTGCCGCCGAGCCTGGGCTGGGCCGGGGTCGCCCCTTGTCTGGCCGGCGCCCTGGCCCTCACCCTGCTGTGGAGGAATCCGCGAGACCTCACGGGCGCGGGTCACGATCACCACACACCGGAGCGGACGGCACCGTGAAACGTATCGGCGTCATCGGAGTGGGAGAGATCGGCCGGGCCCTCGTGGAGGGCCTGTGCGACGCGGCCGGCCCGACGCCCGAGGTGTTCCTCTCGCCGCGCGGCGCCCGCACCGCCGCCGGACTCTCCGAGCGGTTCGACGGGGTACACGTCTGCGTCGACAACCAACAGGTCGTGGACCGCGCCGACTTGATCGTCGTCGCCGTACGCCGCCAGGACCGCCACGAGGCGCTGAACGGTCTGCGAGTGGACGGCGGCAAGGTGGTGGTCAACGTGATGGCCGGGGTCTCGAACGACGACCTGCGCGGCATGCTCGCCACCGACGCCCCGCTGGTCCGCGCCATCCCGCTGCCTTCCGTACGCGAACGCCGCTCCGTCACCGTGACGCACCCGGCGCACCCGGCCGCCGACCACGAAACCCCCGCGGGCAACAACGAACGCATCCGGACCACTTGGTTCGACCACACCAATGCCGCCACCCTCGACAACGCACTGGACGGCCTCCTCACCGACCTGCGGTCCCGGCAGGACCCGAGCACGGAACCTGCGGCAGAACAGAAGACAGAACAAGAGAAGACCCAGGAAGCCGACGCCGCACAGCGGCGGCGGCCACCGGCCAGGACCTGAGAATCAGGAGGGGCATTCGGCTCCGCCACGCGAAACGATCGGGCCGTATCGTGTGCCAGGGATGCTCACCGCTCCTCAAGCCGTACCGGTACCGTCCATCCATCGGAATGACAGGCCCCATGAAAAGCATCGATCACCCCTACTTCGGGCACCTTGAGGTTCCGTCGGCGGACGAGACGGACGTCATCTGGGAAGGCACGGCCTCGCTGGGAAGCAGCAAGGCCGAAGTCCGGCTGTGGGCCGACCCCAAGTCCGGGCTGGACGCGGACGAACTGGACGCCTTCGCGACGCGCCTGGCCCATCTGCCGGCTCTGGACACCGCGGCTCGGGCAGCGATCCGCGAGAACCTGCGGCAGGACCGGTACTTCATCGACCACCACGCCGACGAACTCGACGACGCCGAAGTGATCAAGCGCCTCATCCGGGATGCGAACGGCGCAGCGATCAGCGTCGACGCGTTCACCGCGGCCATGCACCCCGTCCATATCGGACTGTGGCACCTGACCGGGGAGGCCGAGGCCCGGATCGTCGTGGACTACACGATCGACGCCGAGACCAGTGACGAGCTCCTTGCCGTCAAGATGGCCGGCGACGGGACCGTGGCGTCCGTCGACTGGGAGAGCTGACCACGTCGGTCCTCCCCGACGGCAGCGACCATGCCAACAGCGCGGAGCACGGTGCGTGCGGCCCCTCGACACCGCACGCACCCCGGCCTCCTGGAGGACGCCGCCCCCGGGTCACACCGCAAAGCCGCCGTGCCCTGACGAGCCCTCCCACGACCCCGACACGGAAAGAGAACCAGGGGCCCGCCTCCGAAGAGCCGGACCCCTCCTGACCTGCATGCCTGCCAGATCAGCAACGTGCCGAAATGGCGCCTGCTAGACGTTGAAGCGGAACTCCACCACGTCGCCGTCCTGCATCAGAGGACTGTTGGAGTTCCCCTGGAACTTCTGACACTCCCCTCTGGTGCCTGGTCATCGGAGACACGGTGGACATGCAGAAGACTTGCCTTGAACTTGCGCTCGAAAGGCTGGCAGACAGGGCAATCAAAGAGAGCACGTATCGGGAGTACCTGGGGACTCTCCGTAACCTTGAGCTTGAGGACGTTCCTGCCGAGAAGGCAACCGTTCGGTACCTCTCCAACGTTCTCAGTGGTGTCCTTTCTCCGGGCACCCGTCGGAAGCACGCAATCAATCTCCGTGCTTGCCTCGGAGTGAAGGTTCCTTGCCCCCGTCCGGCACAGAAGCTCTATGACCTCCCGAGCATCGAGCAAATCCATGAGGCTTTCGGCAAGAGCCTCTATCGCACCTACGCCTTCTCGATGCTCTACGCGGGACTGCGTATCGGAGAAGCCTGTGTCTCTCAGCCCATCAAAGGCAACGTCATCACGGTTGACCGGCAGAGGCTTCCTGACGGCTCTATCGCCACTCCCAAGACTGCCGGGCCTGTCTATGTGCCTGAGTGGTTCGCAGAGGAGTACAGGGCCTTTGAGGCAACCAAGTCTCACAACACGGTCTATGTCGGCATGAGGCGTGCCGCAAAGAAGATTGGGTTGGACATCAACCCCCATCAGCTCAGGCACAAGTTCGCAACTGAGCTAGTCAGAGCGGGAGTTAGCCCGAACGTGCTGCAAAAGCAGATGCGGCACCACGACGTTGCCGTATCGCTGCGGTACTACGTCCAGACCCATGAGAGCGACATCAACGAGGGAGTCATGAAGGCGTTCGGCCAGCAACCGGCCTGAGAGCCCCTGAGAGTCCCTAGGAGACTTCCGGGGCATCCAGAGACCTAGGCAGCCTTACAGGCTCTCAGTCGGACGCACAGAGCCCCACAGGGGCAACACAGAGGCCCGGTACCGAAGTTGGTACCGGGCCTCTTG
Organism: Streptomyces sp. CLV115; assembly: GCF_038448545.1. NCBI lineage: Bacteria > Bacillati > Actinomycetota > Actinomycetes > Kitasatosporales > Streptomycetaceae > Streptomyces > Streptomyces sp. CLV115. The sequence continues at coordinate 17,154 of NZ_JBCEWQ010000081.1, read as the reverse complement.
CTGTCTGGCTACTTGTGCAGTTCGAACCACACAGTCTTACCAGGGAGGTACCCGCCCTGCCCGTCAAGGAAGGAGCAGTGGTCATAGCCCCACTTGTCGGCAAGCAGGTGGACCAGGATTAATCCTCTGCCCGACTCTGACTCTGAGTCAGAGGGGGAAAGGTACGGAGCGTCAGGGGAATAGTCCCTAACCTCAACCCTCAGCCTGTCCTCATAGAGAATCCACCTTGTGTCAGTGAGTTTGTCCGGGGAAGGAATCCGAATGGCGTTGGTCAGCAACTCCATGAAGCACAGAGTTGCGTCCTCTTCAAAGTGAGAGGCATTCACCCTTGCCAGCCACTTACGGAAGACCTTTCGAGAGAGAGGCACTACAGAGGGCGTCTGAGTCCAACCCCATGCCTTGACCTCGGGAGTCGCATTGTTCCGTGCTGGTGCCTCAGTCACAGGCACCCCCGAGAAGTCTGGATATGCTGCACCTGTCTGCGCTCCTTATCAGCGTGGACCAGGGCCCGGACCGTTCGCGCGGTTGCGGGCCCACCTTGTTTCTGTGCAGCTCAGAGGCTACCGCTCCATACCGCCCCAGGGGACCCCATACGACCCCATGGGACCCTCCGGGGATGCTTGGCGCTGGTCACCGCCCTAGGTTCGCGAGCATGAGCGACAGCATCGGCTACGTGTACGTAGAGGTTGCCGACAGGGTTGAGGCGGACATCAGGGCCGGACGACTCCCCGTGGGCAGCAGGCTGCCGAACGAGCGGGACATGGGCGCTCAGTACGGCGTAGCCCATGGAACGGCCAGAAGGGCCGTACAAGAGCTGAGAGACAGAGGCTTGGTGAGGACCCTTCCCAACAAGGGAACCTTTGTGGTCAAGCCTCCAGAAGCCTAGAAACACAAGAAAGGCCCTAGGGATAGATTCCCTAGGGCCTCTCTGTTTGTCTGGGGAAAATCAGGCGTCTGCCGATTCGTTCTGTGCACGCTCATACTGAGCAATGACGCTGTGAGGCACGCGACCCTTGGCGTTGACCTCAATGCCGTTCTCCTGGGCCCAAGCACGAACCTTGGCAGGGTCAGGACCCGTGCTCTGTGCCGGAATGCTCACCTGCCCGGTAACCGTGGCTTCCTCAGCAACGTCAAGGTACGGAGAGAGCAGCTTGGCAAACTCCTCCTTCTCTGCCTCGGTCAGGTCAACGGTGTAGTTCTTGCCGTCAAAGGCGAACGACACAGAAGAAGCGTCCGGCTCTCCGGACAAGTCAGACTCGATGATGACGCGCTTTGCCACGTTCCCTCTCCCTTGTGTGCTGCGGGGGCAGAAGGTTACCAGAGCACCCCCGAGAGCAGCCCTAGAAAAACGTCTGAGCGCTTTGGAAATTACCCCGATAACCCGAGGCCGGCTGATAATTCCAGGGTTATTCAATAAGTCTCCGATAACCGTTACTAGACCGTGACACAAAGACTGATACAAACCCCCGGCTTTGTCAGTCACCCGTGTTATGATTAAAGACGTAAGAACAAATCGTTCCAACGGTGTGGACTAGACGCCAAGGAGGAATCTTCTAAGCTACTACATTTGGATATCTGTAGTGTGTATAAGGCCCTCGGTTTCAGCTAGTCCCTGAAGCCGGGGGCCTTTTTGGTTTCTTACCCAAACACACACAGATATTGGAGATGTAGAACAGAATGAAGTTTGACGTACTAGGCACAATGCGTGCCATCAGAGATGACAAGAGCCTGAGCACTACGCAGAAGGCTTTCATGTTTGCGGCGGTTCTTCGCACGGACAACAAGTCCTGCAAGGTAAGGATGAGTCTTGAGGGATTGGCAGAGGACGTTAAGTCTTCCTCCAAGACTGCTTACCGCGTTTTCGCCAAGGAGAACGAGAACGTACTCAGGTACTTCTCAAAGGTAGAGAGGAACAGCCGCTCGGTTGACCTCTGGTTCCATCCATTGCCGGACACAGTGTCCGTCATTGATGAGGACACAGAGTCTCCCAATGAGGTTGACGGACATTCTGTCCACGTTGACGGACATTCTGTCCCGGATGAGGGACACAGTGTCCTACCTTCTACCTATCCTTCTACTCTTTCTTCTACTAAGAACAAGGAAGAACTAGAGACAAGGAAGGATGAAGGAACTAAGGATGTTGACTCCTCTCCTTTGTCCTCAGTAGTTACTGACTCCCCTTTGTCTTCTATGGAGAAGGATGCCGCCGAACCGGGGGCGGTTGTTAAGAAGACCCGCTCTCTCTTTGCTGGGAAGAAGGCAGAGCTGTTGGAAGGCCGCTCGACAGAGGCGGAAGAGGTTGAGGTAATCCTCGGTTCCTCTGAGCATGAGGCAGAGGCCCGCAGGAAGTTCAATGACCCGAACCACCGGCCGGACATGGCTGGTGCTTTGCGAGCACGTTGGTGCGTCACGGACTCTATCCCTGAGCCTGTGGCTGTTAAGAAGACTGGTATCGACTCAGAGGAGTGGTAAGGCGCATGGAAGAGATGGACGACTTCACAAGACGGAATGGCATCGGTTGCGAGAAGTGCGGTACATGGCTTCCAAAGAACCGACAGTGCTTCCCGTGGGGTTCTAAGAAGCCCAAGGTATGCATTGACTGCATCGAGGACACGTTCGCCATGTTGATGCTCAGCATCGACTTTGTGGCGGTAGTCGAGAAGGTCGAGAGCGGGAACCAGTAGGAGACCTGAGAGGGGCCCTGTACGCCTTTCTCAGGCTCTATAAAAACGGCCGGGTGTCTGAGGATGCCCGGAAGCTCACACAGGCTCACAGAGCCTCAGACACAAGGAGAACCAATGACACTCACCATCATCCTTCTCATCCTTGCAGCCTTCCTGTACGGCAAGAGCAGAGGCGTCAAGGCACAGAAGGAGAAGGAGCCTCAGTACGTCATTGAGGTACGGAAGAAGTAACCACAGAAAGGAGAACCATGGAACTAACGGCAATGCTCATCCTTGTCCTACTCGCCTTCTATCTAGGTTGGACAGTAGGCAAGTCTTTGGAGAAGAAGAAGGCAGATGACTTCCTTATAGAACTGCGCAAGGAAGTGGCCCGATAACCCCGAGCCGGCTGAGCCTTTGAATTATGCATTTGGAAGCATTCTTGATAGAATAGAGGTAATCAAACAGTTCTACTCATTCTGTTGTGATTGCATCTCGGGGAACCCCATTAGAAGAAACTCATGGCTAGGGCCTTCTTCTCCTCAAAATCTAGTGGGGTTCCCCTTCCTTATATCGCGTTATTGCGGTGACTCAACAACTAGTTGAGATTGAAGAAAACGGCGGGTTGTGAGAGGAGGAACCATGAAGCTACAAGAAGCAGCCAAGCAACTCTCAGAGGACTTGAGAATAAGACTCAGGCATCTAGAGGAGGAGATACAGAGATGGCAGTTGACAAAACAAGGCGCACGAAAGAGGGACCACTAAGGTTCCAGCACAAGGGCAAGACATACGAAATTCCAAGGGACATGACAGCCCTTGAGTACCTATATCTAATCGAGAGGAAGGAAGACGAACTAGCGCAGTACGAAGTACGTACCCGTAGGACAAGGAACCAGGACTAGCAGCCTGAGGAGGTCTAGAAGGTAGTACCCCCGTCGCGCGTGTTCGTAAATTGAAAAATGCCAGGACCCAAGTACACAAATGAGGAAAAGCAGGCATATCTAGAGGTTGCCGCAGAACTCGGACATTCGAGGGCAATGCGGGAGATTGGATATCCAAAGTCATGGAATACCGCTAACCAGTGGGCACAGGACTTTGGGGTTGATGTATCCCTTGATGAACTAAAGAGTAGGGCAGCGGCACATAGAGACTTCTATGAGAAGGAAGAACTACTAACCGCAGCACAGGTTGCCATTGACCGCGCCATGGACTTCTTGGACAAGCAGCGCGATATGTCCGCAGACGACTTCAAGAAGGTCATGGATGGACTAGGTAAGGCAATCGACAAGCACCTACTTATCTCGGGCAAGGCGACTACCCGCACCGGTCACGAGAAGGACCAGGACCAGGGCGACCCGTTCGCAGAGGCTCTAGACGCCTTTCTAACGGCCGAACAAAAGGACTCCGGGCAGTCTATCCAGGACTCCTCTGAGAGGGCCTGAGGCAGCCACACAGAGGCTCAGCCCTTGCCGACAATGTACCAACATTTGTAGCAACACCCAGAGGCCGGCACATTTGTACCAATGTTTGTAGCAAGTAGTCACAGGTTGCCTGCCAACTTCTGACACCGGCCTCTGTGCACCCCCTCTGACCAGCACAAACGAAAGGATTGGACCTAACAGACAGAACATGGATATTCAGACATACATCAACCCATACCCAAAGGAGTTGCTAACCAGGACAGAAGGTCGAGTAGCGCTTACCCGCAATGACCCTCTCCTCTTTGCTTGGCTGTATCTCCCGCATCACCTGACTAGCGACTCAGGCAGTCAGAGCCTCAGTGCCTTTCACCTTGACCTAATCGAGTATGCGAAGTCTTGGACCAACCCTGTCACTAAGCCAAGGGAATACCGAGACTGTTTCATTGCTCCGAGAAACGCGGGTAAGAGCACATGGCTTTTCCTTTTGCTCCCCATGTGGGCGGCGGCTCATGGGCACATCAGGTTCGTTGCTGCATTCTCTGACAGTGCTTCTCAGGCTGAGGACCACCTACAGACGTTCAAGACAGAGCTAGACACGAACGAGCGTCTGACCAGCGACTTTCCAGACCTCTGTACCCCCATGATGGGTCAGAAGGTCAAGCGCCACATTGCACAGTCCTCAGACCAAATCATGCAGGCTAACGGCTTTGTCTTTATGGCCAAGGGCATTGATGCAAAGACACTCGGCATGAAGGTTGGTAGGCAGAGGCCAGACCTTCTCCTCTTTGATGACATCGAACCGCCAGAGGCCACGTACTCAGAGGTTGAGGCATCGAGAAGGCTTACGACTCTCCTTGATGCTGCATTGCCTTTGAACATCTATGCGCGGGTTGCCATTGTTGGAACAACAACAATGCCCGGCTCAATCATTGACCAATTGAGAACAGTCGGAGAAGCCAAGAGGGAATGGGATAGCCAGAGTCACAAGGAGGTACTTCCGTGCCATCTTGATACAAAGAAGGAGGTACGGAACGAGAAGGAGGTAGCAGCCTCATTCGGACATATAGGTACGGATGAGAAAAGCGGTACTAAAGATATTTTTTCATTTGAGGCCATATCTACACCCTTCAAAAATGCGTCATACCCGGAGAATCTGGCAGATGGCTCAGGAGGGGCCCTAGAAGCCGCTGAGACAGCCTCAACCCCCTTCCCTAGGCCCTCAGTTGAGGAGACCTCTCCTAGGCCCTCTGAGACCCCTTCTAGCGGCTCAAGTCTGACCCTTGCCGACACAGCCTCAGAGGCCGGAACCGAGCTGGTTGCCGACAATGGGGACCAGGACCAGGACGCCAGAGACTTCTATGAGTCCCTTGCCCCTGAATTCCGATGGGTTGAGGACGCTCGAATCTCGGTGCACTACTTCCCTGCCATCATCACGAACCCTGATGGCTCAGAGGAATCGCTATGGCCTGAGTTCTGGCCGTTGGAAGACCTCAACTCGATTCGCCATACGCGAGACTTCCATAAGAACTACATGAACCGGCCGGTGTCTCTCAGTGCCGACTACTGGACAGACGCGGATATCCGCATTGGCCAGCCTGAGGAGTACGGCAACACTCTTCTTTGCATTGACCCTGCTGTCACCACAAAGAGGACCAGTGACTACACAGGCTTTGCCGTTGTCTCCAGAGGCTCTGACGGCAACCTGTACGTGCGCTATGCCGACCAGTTCAAGTTGCCCGGTCCTGAGCTACGGGAGAAGGCTCTAGAACTCTGCGAACGGTTCGGGGCTCAGGTTCTGTACATCGAGACGAACCAGGGCGGTGACCTCTGGCAGTCAGTCTTTGATGGGGTGCCAGCCAAGTACCGCAGCATGCGAAGCACCGAGAAGAAGGAGATTAGGGCCGCTAGGGCTCTGGACTTCTACCGCAAGGGGAAGGTGTTCCACACCGGGCACTTTGACTCTCTACAGACGCAGATGTTCGCGTTCCCCAAGGTGTCCCATGATGACGTCCTGGACGCGGTTGTCTCGGGGGTCCTGTACTTCCTTGGCAAGCCTCAGGCTAAGACGACTGTGAAGCGTCAGAGCTACATCTAGAACCCTTTAGCCGTGCCTCCGGAAAAAGAATTACTAACCGGGGGCCGGCTGGCCCTTTCTATTTGGAATTAGGAGAGAATTCCTTTATACTTGAAAGCAAGGAGATAACTACAACCAAAAATGACAGACCTAACCACCGCGGTTCTCGAAATCCTAGATAGGAGAGACGATTACCAGACAGCAGAAGACTACTACGAAGGACTAGCCGAAGAGGTATTTACCTCGATGGCTCTAAAGCGTGCCCTAAGGCACACCAGTGACCGTTTCCGCCTTAACTTCGCGGCGACTCCGGTTAACGCGGTGAACAACCGTCTTGAGATTACTTCTGTGTCCGCAATCTCTGATGAAGCCGGACAGTATCTCGACAGGGTTTGGGCCTCCAATGAGCTTGAGCTAGAGGTAGGCCAGATTCACAAGAAGGCCCTGATTTACGGTGACGCCTATCTGATGGTGTGGCCTGAGGGCGATTCTCTTGAGATTTACTACAACAGCCCGAAGACAACGGTTGTCCTCTATGAGGAGGAGAACCCCCGCCTAAAGCGTGTTGCTGCCAAGATGTGGGAAACCATGATTGAGGGCAAGAACCGTACTCGCGTGAACCTGTATTACCAGGACCGCATTGAGAAGTACGTCAGCCGTGCGGAGAGGCTTCCTCAGACTCCTAAGGATTCTGACTTTGTGCCGTTCCTTGATGAGTTCACCGACTCCAACGGCATCATGCCAAACCCTCTTGGCCGTGTCCCTGTGTTCCACTTCCGTACGGAGAGGCCAAAGGGTAAGCCCGAGCACAGGAACGCTTACGAGCCTCAGGACTTGATTAACAAGCTCTGCGTTACGCAGATGGCTGCCAACGATTACCAGGGCTTCCCGTGGCGCTATGCGCTTACCGAGGATGCTTCCTCAGAGGCCGCTGACTTTGATGAGGGCTCAGAGAGCACGCTTACCGGCTCAACTCCTGGTGAGCTAACCATCTTCAACAACGTCAAGGAGATTGGGCAGCTAGACCCGGCTAAGCCTGAGTCCTTCCTTGAGCCTATGCGCGTCTATATCCGCTCGTTGGCAACCATCACAGAGACTCCCCTGCACTACTTCGAGCCTACGGGAAATATCCCGTCCGGAGAGGCCCTGAGGACCGCAGAGGCACCACTAGTCAAGAAGGTACGGACTCGGCAACTGTCCTTCGGTGCTACGTGGCGAGAGGTGTTCACGTTCGTTCTTGAATCGGCCGGATTCAAGGAAGACGTACAGGTTCATTGGAAGCCTGTAGAGACGTTCGACACCAAGGAAGCAATGGAGATTGCTTACAAGAAGATTCAGATTGGCATTCCCCTTGCACAGGTGGCAGCAGAGATGGGTTACGACGCGGCCGTGGTGGCTAATTGGATTGCCGAGAAAAATACCCAGGAGGTCCAGGCCGGCTCGGACCTACCAGGAAATTCTGAATCTCAGGACCTAAATCCTGATGCCAAGGCAACGGCAGCCGTTCCGGACGGCTCCAAGGCTGAGGCTGCATAACCCAGCACCACACCATTACCCAACGGGTCGAGATGACCCCTAACTATCCGAGATGGAGGCAAGACAAGTAATGGATGAGAACGAGATTGAGGCTATCCGGGCGGCTTTGAAGAAGGCCAACGAGGAAGCCAAGACTTATCGCCTTGAGGCAAAGGCTCTACAGGAACAGCTAGAGGCTGTCCAGTCAGAGACACAGACCCTCAGGACGAACTACCTACAGACAAAGGCTCAGGATGAGCTTAGGAACGCCGGATTGACGAATGCCAAGGCTTCTAAGTTCATCGACTACTCAAAGGTTTCCGTTACGGAGACAGGAGAGCTAGAGGGCCTACAGGAACAGTTGGACGCTTTGAAGGAGGACCTTCCTGAGCTGTTCAACGCTCAGCAGAGGGTTTCTGGAGGGGCAGACGTCGCAGATAAGCGGGAAGCACGTCCACAGAAGAGTTCCGCAGATATCCTCGCTGCAAATCTTCGCAAGGGCTAAATCCTTGCGACACAACTGAATACACAACAGAACAACAACTGAATCCGGGGGCGTGACCCCCGGACAACTAAATAATAATTGGAGAACAAAAGAAAATGGCTCGTGTTAATGCTGATGCTTGGGTACCTGAGGAGTACGGCTCTGAGGTAATCACTCGCGTCAATCAGAACTCTGCGATTGAGGCTCTTGCCCGTCGCTTCGCTATGTCAAGCGACATTGCAAAGGTGCCGCGTGTCGGTGCCGTTGGCGTTGATGTAGTTGCAAAGGGAACTCCCTACAACGACTCTAACGCTGCGCTGGATAACGTCATCCTTGACGCGGTGAAGTTCGGTAAGACTGTCACCATTGCCGAGGAAGACCTAGAGGACGCTATTGCCAACGCTGTAGCGGCTTTCCAGGCCGAATGGGCTGTTGATTACGCCCGTATGCTCGACAACGCCTGCCTTGGTGTTACCGGTACTCAGAACGGCACCACTGTTCCGTTCACCTCGGTTTACAAGGCTGCTGCTTCTGGTCAGAAGATTGCGACTGCCGGTGCGGTGACTTACGCAAAGCTGTCGGACACCATGGCGCTTTACGAGGGCAGCGATTACGCGAATGACGCGGACACCGTTGTTATCGCGCATCCTTCCTTCAAGGCTGCTTTCCGTGGAATCCTTGACGACAACAGCCGTCCAATCTTTGTTGAGGGTGTCGCTGGTACTCCTTCGACTCTGTTCGGTCTAGACGTCACCTTCTCCTACGGTGCCAAGACTTCCACCACGGCTACCAGTGCCCCTAACGGCAACCCTCTTCTAGTCGTGGGTAACCGCCAGCACCTTGTTCTAGGTGTTCGCTCTGGTCCTGAGAGCCTGCTTTCTTACGAGCCAGGTTTCCGTACGGATGAGCCTGTACTCAAGATGCGTGCCCGCCGTGGATTCGCTGTTGCGCGTCCAGAGGCATTCGGAATCCTTGAGGTTACCGCCGGTGCCTAATCCCTGAGGGGATGAGGTTCTAGAGGGCAGGGTTTCGGCCCTGCCCTCTTTTCAATGAAAGGAATGATGACGAATGGCAACAGCATATTGGTACGGCCCGGCTCTACAGAAGATGATGACAAAGCAGATGGATTTGGTTAACGACACCATCAAGGTTGCGCTAGTCAAGTCAACGTATACGCCGAATCGGAACACGCATGACGAATGGGCAGACGTATCGGCGAACGAGGTAACGGGAACGGGATATACGGCCGGTGGAATCGCATTGGCATCCAAGACACTGACATACAACACAACGAACAAGTATTGGACGTTCGATGCTGCGGATTCGACTTGGACGAATGCGAACGTTGTATTCAGGTATGCCGTTATCTATGACGACACAGCAACGGGTAAGCCTCTCCTCGGCTATGTCGATTTCGGTACGGCGCAGACAGTCACGAATCAGGACCTGACTATTCAGTGGTCCATCTTGGAGCAGGACCCCGAATCAGGAACGTTCTACAGCGATTCTGGAATCCTCCGGGTATCTGTGTAAGGAGTTCGAATGAATCTCGAATACGGATATCCGCCCGTCGCACAGTTCGGTGGAACACTCGGATACACAATCGTTCTGACGGAACCTGTGTCGAATCCGCCGATTGCTCTAGAGGCAGGATATCCGGCGAATGCGTATACCGGTGGAACGCAGGGATACACAGTTGTTCTGTCGGAACCTGTAACACCTCCCCTTGTGTTGGAGGCTGGATATCCGGCGGTAGCCAATGTGACTGGAACACTCGGATACACATTGGCGATTACGAACGCTCCGACATACAAGTATGCGGATACGGAACTAGAACGTAAGCGTATGACTCTCACGCTTGCCTCTCGTTCTATCGGCATAGAACTAGCACGGAAGAAACTAACGATGGAGGTAGAAGCGTAATGCTCGAATACATTGCGGGCAGCGTGCCGGTAGAACCCTTGGCTATTACGGTCAAGGATGAGGTAGGGAACCCTAGAAGTCTCTCCGCGTATACCGGTGCCGCTGTCCTCATCATCGGTCCTGATGGTGTGACCCGTACAGGCGGAACGGCGGCAATCTCGAATGCCGCAGAAGGACAGGTGACTTATACGTGGCCGAACACCGTTGTCTTTGATGTGCCGGGCGACTATCGCCTAAGGCTCAAGCTGACAAAGGGTGCGGCTGCTGATTACACAGCCGAACAGAAGATTATTGTTCGGCCAGGATTGGAGGTCTAAGGATGTACGCAACGATTACAGAGGTTGCCGATATCGCCGGGGTATCCGTCGATGACGCAACCATCAAGAAGGCTCAGGCAATCATTGAGACAGCCTCAGGGAAGCCTGAGGAACTAGTCTCGAATACGACAGACCTTCTATGGCTCAAGAAGGCTACGGCTTACCAGTGCGCCTATATGGAGGACGACCCAACCTCTGTCTTTGAACAGCCCAACATGGAGTCAGTGACACAGGGCGAGTCAAAGATGGTGTTTGGTGACAAGGACGTATGGCTGTCACCTCTTGCACAGAAGGCCATTGCCAATCTGTCTTGGCGTAAGTCTCGGAGGATTCAGCTACAGCCGTTCGGCTACCGGCGAGAGCTGCACAGGCAGAGCCGCGAGTCACGGCGTATCGCTGAAAGGCTGTGGTCCTGGTGAGACTCCTTGCAATGAAGCGCTATGAGCTACGGGCAGAGGTCTACCGGGCGGTTTCCTATCAGGACCCTGATTCGGGAGCCATCATCAACACGTACGACTATGCCAACCCTGAGGTAATCAAGGTAACCGGCGGCTCTGTTCGTCCATGGGGTTCTATCCAGGACTTTGGTAAGGACTACCAGTACCGGGACTACCTACAGTTGTTCTCGCCTACCGAGATTCCTCTAGATGCTCGCATTGGTCGAATCAGGAACAAGGCAGGGGAAGTGCTGTGGCGAGAGGACAACGGCAACCCAACCCTCTTCGATGTGTACGGCTGTTTCCCTGAGAACGACCCTAGGGGCAGTGCCGTTGACTTCCGAATCCTGCTGTCACGTACAGAGGTGCAGGAACGCTTGCTTCCCTGAGTCCTCGGGCTAATCCTCACAGGGATGGAAAGGAGGCCGGTTGTTCAAGATGACCAAAACGCCGTTGGCTCTCACTGCCGTTGGAGGACTTCTCATCTTTGCCAGCACAGCGGGCAAGGACCAGAGAGACGTTGCCTATGCAGCAATCCTCTTCGCAGCGTTCATCCTTGGCGCTTGGGTAGCTCTGTTCGACAACACATTGGGTAACCATGAAGATGACGAATCAGGCGGAAGCTAGTAGCCCTTTCCTGTAACGCAGAGAGACCCCCGGCCTAATCAGCTAGGGGTCTCTCTGTATGTGCGCTCTATGTGGCTGGCAATTTCGGGCTAGGGAGCCGTTGTTGACAGCCTCAGTAGACTAGGCCCTGTAAAGGGCGTAGTGGAGAAGACGTTCAACTCCTGACAAGAAAACGAATTGTCACACGTTGAAGCGGAACTCCACGACGTCCCCGTCCTGCATCACATAGTCCTTGCCCTCCATGCGGGCCTTGCCCTTGGCGCGGGCCTCGGCGACCGAGCCGGTCTCGACCAGGTCCTCGAAGGAGACGATCTCCGCCTTGATGAAGCCCTTCTGGAAGTCGGTGTGGATCACACCGGCCGCCTCGGGGGCCGTGGCGCCCTTCTTGATCGTCCAGGCGCGGGCTTCCTTCGGGCCTGCCGTGAGGTAGGTCTGGAGGCCCAGGGTGTCGAAGCCGACGCGGCCGAGGGTGGCCAGTCCGGGCTCTTCCTGGCCCATGGACTGGAGGAGTTCCAGGGCCTCGTCGTCGTCGAGCTCGATCAGCTCGGACTCGATCTTGGCGTTGAGGAAGATCGCCTCGGCGGGGGCGACCAGGGCGCGCTGCTCGTTCTTGAAGTCCTCGTCGACCAGCTCGTCCTCGTCGACGTTGAAGACGTAGAGGAACGGCTTGGTGGTGAGGAGGTGCAGCTCGTGGAGGAGGCGGCCCTTCTCGGTGGAGGCCGTGATGCCGGCGTGGAAGAGGGTGTCGCCCGCTTCGAGGATCTTCTGGGCCTCCTCGACCGCGGCAAGGACCGCGACCTTCTCCTTCTGGAGGCGGGACTCCTTCGTGAGGCGCGGGACGGCCTTCTCGACGGACTGGAGGTCGGCGAGGATCAGCTCGGTGTTGATCGTCTCGATGTCGTCCTTGGGCGAGACCTTGCCGTCGACGTGGACGACGTTCTCGTCCTTGAAGGCGCGGATGACCTGGCAGATCGCGTCGGACTCGCGGATGTTCGCGAGGAACTTGTTGCCCAGGCCCTCGCCCTCCGAGGCGCCGCGCACGATGCCGGCGATGTCGACGAAGTCGACCGTCGCGGGGAGCAGCCGCTGGGAGCCGAAGATCTCGGCCAGCTTGTTCAGCCGGGCGTCCGGGACACCGACGACGCCGACGTTGGGCTCGATCGTGGCGAACGGGTAGTTGGCCGCCAGCACGTCGTTCTTGGTCAGGGCGTTGAACAGGGTCGACTTGCCGACATTCGGCAGGCCGACGATTCCGATCGTGAGCGACACGTTGGCGACTTCCTGAGGAGTGGAGAGAAGTGGGGTGGTTCTGCACGGCCCGGGTGGGTCGATTCTCCAGTTTACGGGCGGGGGCGACCGGGGCCCCACGGGTCCGGTCGGGTGCCGATTCGGTCCCTGTGTCGAGTGCGGTTCGGCGCCGTGCGGGGTGTCGGCCCGGTCCCCCGCACCGGGTGCCGGTTCGGCTCCGTGCCGGGTGCCGATTCGGTCCCCGTACCGGGTGCCGGCTCGGCTGCGTGCCGGGTGCCGATTCGGCTCCATGCCGGGTGCCGATTCGGTTCCGTACCGGGTGCCGATTCGGTTCCCGTTCGGCCGTGTGGCATCGAACTCATCCCCTAGGTCGCGCAAAGGGCGTGTCCCGTACCCGCTTCCTGCTGCCCGGCGACCTACGTTGTCCCGGTGGAGCAGCACAGGACACGTCCCCCGCAGCGCAGGCAGTCTCGCCAGGCCCCGCTGCCCCCCTCCCCGTCCCCGTCCCCGTCGCCGTCCCCGCAGGGCACCATCGAGGAGACCGCGGCCGTCTACCGGGTGGTGAGCGCGCCGGAGGGCCGTTCCCGACGTCCGGTGCCGCCCGTCGTTCTCGCGCTGCGCAGGCTGCCGAATCCCCGGTTGACCGGGATCGGGGCCGGGCTCTTCGCCGCTGCCACCATGTTCGTACTGGCCTGCCTCGACCTGCTGGTCCTCGACGGTTCGTCGGTGGTGTTCGGTGTGCTGTTCCTGCCGGTCTGCGCGCTGACCGCGCTGTGGGTGCGGCCCGCGGACCTGGTGACCGCGCCGATCATCGTGCCGATCGCGTTCGCCGTCGGTGTCATCCCGATCGCCGGAGGCACGGGCGGGTTCGGCGGCCAGACCATGGCGGTCGTGACGGCGCTCGCCGTGCACGCCGGGTGGCTGTACGGCGGAACGCTCATCGCCGGTCTCATCGCGACCGTACGGAAGGTACGGCTGATGCGTCAGCGCCAGCGCCGCATGCTGCTCGCCGCGCAGACGGCGCGCCCCTCGCAGTCGCCGCGCCGCCCGCGCCGGTGAGCGGCGCGGAGGGCCGACGGGCGGACAGGGCCTAGCTGCTTCCGGCCGCCATTGCGGCGCCTACGATGCCCGCGTTGTTCTGAAGCTCCGCGGGGACCATCTCGGCCCGTACGTGCTCGATCAGGGGCAGGAACTTGTCGGCCTTGCGGCTGACCCCGCCGCCGATGATGAAGAGCTCGGGCGAGAACAGCATCTCCACATGGGCCAGGTACTTCTGCACCCGGTGCGCCCAGTGGTGCCAGCTCAGGTCCTCGTCCTCCTTGGCCTTGGTGGAGGCGTGCTTCTCCGCGTCGTGGCCGTTCAGCTCCAGATGGCCCAGCTCGGTGTTGGGTACGAGCCGGCCGTCCACGAAGAGGGCGCTGCCGATCCCCGTACCGAACGTCAGCACGATCACGGTTCCCTTGCGGCCCCGGCCCGCGCCGAAGGTCATCTCCGCGACGCCGGCCGCGTCCGCGTCGTTCAGCACCGTGACGGGGAGGCCCAGACGGTCACCGATCAGTCCGCGGGCGTCCGTGTCGATCCAGCCCTTGTCGACGTTGGCGGCGGTACGGGTGACCCCGCCGGTGACGACCCCCGGGAAGGTCACGCCCACCGGGCCCTTCCAGTCGAAATGGCCGACGACCTCGGCCACGCACTCGACCACGCCCTTGGGCGTGGCCGGGTGCGGTGTCAGTACTTTGTGGCGCTCCTGCGCCAGGTCTCCGCGGTCCAGGTCCACGGGAGCGCCCTTGATCCCGGATCCGCCGATGTCCACGCCGAAGATCTGCATGCAGTCCACGGTACGGGCAGGTTGCCCGGCCCACTTCCCGAAAGCAGAACGTCCCGGAAGCGGAGCAGGGCGCCGCCGGGGCTCTACTTCTGCGAGAGGGCGGCGGCCTCGGCGCGCAGATCGCGGCGGAGCTCCTTGGGCAGCGAGAAGGTGATGGACTCCTCGGCCGACTTCACGATCTCCACGTCCTCGAAGCCGCGCTCGGAAAGCCAGGCCAGGACGCCGTCGACCAGCACCTCGGGGACCGACGCCCCGGAGGTGACGCCGACCGTGGAGACACCCTCCAGCCAGGCCTCGTCGATCTCCTCGGCGAAGTCGACCAGATGGGCGTCGTTCGCACCGGCGCCGAGGGCGACCTCGACCAGGCGGACCGAGTTGGAGGAGTTCTTCGAACCGACGACGATCACCAGGTCGGCGTCCGCGCCCATCTGCTTCACCGCGATCTGGCGGTTCTGCGTGGCGTAGCAGATGTCGTCGCTGGGCGGCGAGATCAGCAGCGGGAACTTCTCCTTGAGCGCGCCGACCGTCTCCATCGTCTCGTCGACGGAGAGTGTGGTCTGGGAGAGCCAGACGACCTTCGACGGGTCGCGCACCTCGACACCGGCGACGTCCTCGGGGCCGTCGACCAGCGTGATGTGGTCGGGGGCCTCGCCGGAGGTGCCGATGACCTCCTCGTGGCCCTCGTGACCGATCAGGAGGATGTCGAAGTCGTCCTGCGCGAAGCGGACGGCTTCCTTGTGGACCTTGGTGACCAGGGGGCAGGTCGCGTCGATCGTGGCGAGCTTCCGCTCGGCCGCCTCCGCGTGCACGGTCGGCGCGACGCCGTGCGCGGAGAACATCACGATCGAACCCTCGGGGACCTCCGCCGTGTCCTCGACGAAGATCGCGCCCTTCTTCTCCAGGGTCTGTACGACGTACTTGTTGTGAACGATCTCGTGGCGCACATACACCGGGGAGCCGTACTGCTCCAGGGCTTTCTCCACGGCGATCACGGCACGGTCCACGCCCGCGCAGTAGCCACGGGGAGCGGCGAGCAGGACGCGGCGAGGTGTCGTAGCAGTCATGCGACCCATCGTAAGGCCGAGTCGAACGCGCGGAAGATCGGCCGGGTGGCGAGACTGATCCGTACGCGATCGAGGGAGGGCCCATGTCGGACACCGGCAGCGGCAGCACTGAGCCGAAGGGGACAGCGGCGGGGTCAGCCGGGGCAGCGGGGACGGCAGGGGCGGCAGGGGCGGCAGGGGCGGCAGGGGCGCATCAGGAGAGCGGCAGGCTGCGGCGGACGCTCGGGTTCCGGGATCTGGTGGTCTACGGGCTCCTGTTCATCGCGCCGATGGCGCCCGTCGGGGTGTTCGGCACGCTCGACGCGAAGTCCGACGGCGCGGTCGCGCTGGTCTATGTGGCGGCGACCGTGGTGATGGCGTTCACGGCGTTCAGCTACGCCCAGATGGTGCGGGTCGCCCCGCTGGCGGGTTCCGTCTTCGCGTACGCACGCAAGGGGCTCGGGGAGGGGCCGGGGTTCATCGCCGGGTGGATGGCGATGCTCGACTACCTGCTGATCCCGGCGGTCGCCTATCTCTTCTCCGGGATCGCGCTGAACTCTCTGGTGCCCTCGGTGTCGCGGTGGGTGTGGACGGCGCTCGCCGTCGTCGTCACCACACTGCTGAACCTGTGGGGTGTGCGGGCCGCCGCCCGGGTCGGCTTCGCGGTGCTCGCGATGGAGATCGTGGTGCTGCTGGTGTTCCTGGTGGCGGCGGTGGTGGTGCTCGTACGGGACGGGGCGCAACGCGGCTGGCTGACCCCGCTCACCGGTGATTCCGGCTTCTCCGCGGCGGCGGTGCTGGGGGCGGTGTCGGTGGCCGTGCTGTCCTATCTCGGGTTCGACGCGATCGCCTCGTTCGCGGAGGAGGTGACCGGGGGTTCGGCGAAGGTGGCGCGGGCGCTGCTGTTCTGTCTGGTGCTGGCGGGTGTGCTGTTCGTGGCGCAGGCGTATCTGGCCGCGCTGCTGGAACCGATGACGTCGGCGGAGCTGGCCGCCCACCCGGCCGCGCAGGGCTCGGCCTTCTACGACACGGTGGACTCGGCGGTCGGGAGCTGGCTGCACGATCTGGTGGCCGTCAGCAAGGCGATCGGGGCGGCCTTCGCGGCACTGGCCGGGCAGGCGGCCGCGGGCCGGCTGCTCTTCGCGATGGCCAGGGAGCGGCGGCTTCCCTCGGTGCTCTCCAGGGTCGATCCGCGGTCCGGGGTGCCGCGGATCGCGATCCTGCTGGCCGCGACGGTCACGCTGATCGCCGCGGTGTGGGCGGCCCGGCGCGACGACGGGCTCGACCATCTGGTGTCGGTCGTCGACATCGGCGCGCTGACGGCCTTCGTGCTGCTGCACGCGTCGGTGGTCGGCTGGTTCGCCGTACGCCGGATGGCGGGGCCGCCCAGCTGGTGGCGGCATGTGCTGGTGCCGGTGGTGGGTGCAGGGGTGCTGATCGCGGTGATCGTGGAGGCGACCGGGAGCGCCCAGGTGGTGGGGACGTGCTGGCTGGCGGTGGGGCTGGTGGTGCTCGCGGTGCAGTGGCGGCGCGGCGTACGGGCCGGAGCGACCGGGGGCGGGTGAGCCGGGAGG
>NZ_JBCEWQ010000080.1:0-38270 GCF_038448545.1 Streptomyces sp. CLV115 | reverse complement strand
GTCCCGCCCCCCGGGCCGCCCCGGTCCACCTGCGGACCACCGCTCCCGCGCCCGGATGTTCACAGATGTTCATGTGGGTCTGCCACCATCGGGACGTGGACTACCCGCACGACCAGGCACCTGGCGCACCCATCCGCTCCGGCATCCCGGAGCACGGCCGTATTCCCAAGTACTACGCGGTCAAGGCTCATGTCTCCTCCCTCATAGCGGAGTTGGGCGAGGGCGGCATGCTGCCCACCGAACGCGATCTGGCCGAGCGCTACGAGGTCTCGCGCGAGACGGTGCGCCAGGCGCTGCGGGAACTCCTGCTGGAGGGGCGGCTCGCCCGCCAGGGGCGCGGCACCGTCGTCGCGGGCCCCAAGCTGGAACAGCCGCTCTCGCTGGCGAGTTACACCGAGGGCGTACGCCGCCAGGGCCGCACGCCGGGCCGTCACCTCATCGGTCTTGAGCGGTTCCCCTGCCCCGAGGCGCTCGCCGCCGACATCGGGGTGGAGCGCGGCGAGCCGGTCTGGCACCTGGAGCGGGTGCTGCTCGCCGACGACGACCGGGTCGGCCTGGAGAGCACGTACGTCTCCGTCGCCCGACTGCCCGATCTGGACACGGACTTCGATCCGGACTCGTCCTTCTACTCCTACCTCCGTGACCGGCTCCGGATCCCTTTCGGCGACGCCGACGAGCGGATCGAGACGGTGCTCGCGACACCGCGCGAGGCGCTGCTCATCGGTACGCCGCCCGCACTGCCGATGCTGCTGATCCACCGGATCTCGCGCGACACCGCCGGGAAGCCGCTGGAGCGCGTACGGACCCTCTACCGCGGCGACAGGTTCTCCTTCACCGCGCACCTGGGACCGCAGGACGGCTGCTGAACGACCGCGGCCCCGGCCAACCACACGCCCGGCAACCACACGCCCGGCGATCACACACTCAGCGACCGCATACCCGGCGATCACACGCTCAGCGACCGCATGCCCGGCGACCGCGCCCCCGAGGCTCCGCCCGTCGACGGTCGGCCATCTGGGTAACGGAAACATAACGGGTCTAGGCCAAGCTTGGGGCCCAGTTCACCCTCCCGTTGCCGTACGGCTCGATGCGGGTCACTCGCCCCGAGGAGCGTAGCCGCCGTGAGAGTCATCGTCGTAGGAGCCGGCGTGGTGGGAACCATGCACGCCTGGCACGCAGTGAACCGCGGCCACGAGGTCGTACAGATCGAGCGCGAGAGTGAGGCGCGCGGGGCATCGCTCCGCAACTTCGGACAGATATGGGTCAGCGGACGGGCCGGCGGCGAGGAGCTGGAGACCGCGCTGCGCGCCCGTGAGCTCTGGGAGGGCATCGGGGCACAGGTCCCGGACCTCGGATTCCGGGCCTGCGGCTCGCTCACCCCGCTCCGCACCGAGCTGGAGACCGCCGTCGCCGAGGCGGCGCTCGCCCGGCCCGACGCGGCGGCCCGCGGCTACAAGCTGCTCACGGCCGACGAGGCCCGGGCGGTCAACCCCGCGCTGCGCGGGGAGTTCACCGCCGCCCTGTGGTGCGAGCGGGACGCCGCGGTCGAGCCGCGCACCGCACAGCTCGCGCTGAAGCGGGAGCTGCTGAAGTCCGGCCGGTACACCTTCCTCGGCGGCCGCGAGGTCCGCGAGGTGGTGGGCACCGCCTCCGTCCGCGACGACCACGGCGACGTGCACACCGGCGACGCCGTGATCCTGGCCACCGGAGCCTGGCTCGGCGGCCTCGTCCGCGAACTGGCCGGCCCCGATCTCCCCGTGCGCCGCGTCCGCCTCCAGATGATGCAGACCGACCCGCTCGGCGAGCCGCTCACCACCTCCGTCGCCGACGCGGACAGCTTCCGCTACTACCCGGCGTACCGGAGCGAGGCACTGGACGCGCTCAACGCCGGGCAGGCCCAGGAGCCCACCGCGGCGGCGCACCGGATGCAGCTGCTGATGGTGCAGCGCCGGGACGGCGGACTGACCATCGGCGACACCCACGAGTACGAGCACCCCTTCTCGTTCGACACCGTCGAGGAGCCGTACGAGCACCTCACCGGGGTCGTCGAGTCCTTCCTGGGCCGCCCGCTGCCGAGGATCCGCCACCGCTGGGCCGGGGTCTACGCCCAGTGCACCGACACCAGCCGGGTCGTCCACCGCCAGCAGGTGCGGGACGGCGTCTGGCTGGTCACCGGGCCGGGCGGCCGGGGCATGACCTGCTCGCCCGCCATCGCCGAAACGACCGCCAACGAACTGGGCTGGTGAAGAAGTTGAGCAACACCGAGAAGCTGAACCTGATCGTCCTCGACATGGCCGGCACCACCGTCGCCGACGGCGGCCTCGTCGAGCAGGCGTTCTCCGCCGCCGCCGGACGCCTCGGTGTCGAGCCCGGCTCCGCCGACCACGCCGAGAAGCTCGACTACGTCCGCGCCACCATGGGCGAGTCGAAGATCTCCGTCTTCCGCCACCTCTTCGGCGACGAGGACCGGGCCCAGCAGGCCAACACCGCCTTCGAGGAGGCGTACGGCGAACTGGTCGACGGCGGCCGGATCGCCCCGGTCCCCGGCGCCCGCGAGGCCGTCGAGCGGCTCAGGAACGAGGGCCGGACCGTGGTCCTGTCCACCGGCTTCGCCCGCACCACCCAGGACGCGATCCTAGCCGCGCTCGGCTGGCAGGACCTGGTCGCCCTGACCCTCTGCCCGGCCGACGCGGGCGGGCGCGGCCGCCCCTACCCGGACATGGTCCTCGCCGCCTTCCTGCGCACCGGCGCCGTGGACGGCGTCCAGCAGATCGTCGTCGCGGGCGACACCTCGTACGACATGCTCAGCGGCGTACGCTCCGGGGCCGGCATCGTCGCCGGGGTCCTCACCGGCGCGCACGACAAGGACCAGCTGACCCGCAACGGCGCCACGCATGTGCTCGGCTCGGTCGCCGAGCTCCCGGAGCTGATCGCGCGGGCCGAGGCATGACCGGCGGGGAGCGGTCCGTCCGCAGCGGAATCAGGTTCGACCGGGTCAGCGTCGCGTACGGCCAGAACACCGTGCTCGACCGGCTCGACCTGACCGTCGAACCCGGCGAGGTGATGGCTCTGCTCGGTCCCTCCGGGTCCGGCAAGACCACCGCCCTGCGCGCCGTCGCCGGATTCGTCCAGCCGGCCTCGGGCCGGGTCTACCTCGGCGACCGCGACGTCACCGGGCTGCCGCCGCACAAGCGCGGCATCGGCATGGTCGTCCAGCAGTACGCCCTCTTCCCGCACATGCGGGTCCAGGACAACGTCGCCTTCGGGCTCAAGGCCCGCAAGGCCGCCAAGGCCGAGATCCCCGAACGGGTCGCCGAGGCCCTCGAAATGGTCGGCATGGCCGCCTATGCCAAGCGCTACCCGCGCGAGCTCTCCGGCGGCCAGCAGCAGCGGGTCGCCATCGCCCGCGCGCTCGCCATCCGGCCCGGTGTCCTGCTGCTCGACGAACCGCTCTCCGCCCTCGACGCCCAGCTGCGCTCCGGAATGCTCGCCGAACTGGCGCGGCTGCACCGGGAGCTGCCGGACGTCTCCATCCTCTATGTCACCCACGACCAGGTCGAGGCGCTCACCCTCGCCGACCGGATCGCGGTCATGGACAAGGCGAGGCTCCAGGACTGCGGCACCCCGCAGGACCTGTACCGCCGCCCGCGCACCGAGTTCACCGCGTCGTTCGTCGGCAACGCGAACCTGCTGCCGGTCACCGTCGCCGAAGGCGCCGACTCCGTCGACTTCGGCGGCCGCGCACTCGACGTACCGACCGGCGACGTCACCCGGGGCGCCACCGCCACCCTGTGCGTCCGGCCCCACCTGGTCGGCCTCGGCGACGGACCCAACGCACTGAACGGCACCATCGCCGAGGTCCAGTGGCGCGGCTCCACCCACCGGCTCTACGTCGACATCGACGGGCACCGGGTCAAGGCCGACCTGAAGGAGCTGCGCGAGACACCGGCGCTCGGCGACCGGGTCACGCTGCACTTCGCGGCCGAGGACGCCGTGCTGCTGCCCGCGGGCGCGGCACCGGGAGCCGGGGGAGAGGCCGATGGCTAGCGCCGCGCACCCCGTCGCATCGGACATCACGGCGACGAAGGCCCCCCGTCGGCGCACCGGACCGTCCGGGGCGGTGCCCCCGAAGGCCGGACCGCGGGAACCGGCCCGCCGCGTACCCGCCTTCGTCTGGGCGCTGCCGCCCGTCGCCGTCCTCGCCCTCGTCTTCCTCTACCCGCTGGCCCTCGTCGTCCAGCAGTCCGTCAGCCCGGACGAGGGCGGCACCTCGATCGCCCCGTACGGCGACGTGTTCGCCTCCGAATCGTTCCGCTCGGCGCTGACCACCACCGTCTGGCTGGCGGCCGGCTCCACGGTCGGCTGTCTGGTGCTGGGCTTCGTCCTGGCGATGATCATCGCGTTCGTACCGTTCCCCGGCGGCCGGGCGGTAGCCAAGTTCATCGACGTCTTCCTCTCCTTCCCGTCGTTCCTGATCACGCTCGCCCTGCTGTTCATCTACGGCAACGTCGGCATGGCCAACGGCGTCTGGACGGACCTCACCGGGGCGGCCGACGGCCCCTTCGACTTCCTCACCACCCCGTGGGGCGTGCTGCTCGCCGAGATCACCTACTTCACGCCCTTCGTGATGCGCCCGCTGCTCGCCGCGTTCTCGCAGCTCGACAGCGCGCAGCTGGAGGTGGCGTCCTCGCTGGGCGCCAAGCCGGCCCGGATCGTGCGGCAGGTGATCCTCCCCGAGGCGCTTCCCGCGCTCGCCGCCGGCGGCAGCCTCGTCCTGGTGATGTGTCTCAACGAGTTCGGCATCGTGCTGTTCACCGGGGCGAAGGGCGTCACGACCCTGCCGATGCTCGTCTACAGCAAGGCGATCCTGGAGTCCGACTACCCGGCGGCCTGTGTCGTCGCCGTGGTGAACATCGCGATCTCCGTCGGTCTCTACAGCCTGTATCGGATGGTGAGCCGCCGTGTTGGTGCATAGCCGCACCGGGAAATGGGCCACCTGGTCCGTGTTCTTCGTGCTCTTCGTGCCGCTGTTCGCGGTGCCGCTGCTGGTCATCCTCGCCGCGTCGTTCACCACCAACTGGTCCGGCGCCTTCCCCTCCGGGCCGACCACCAAGCACTACGTGGCGGCGACCGGCGGCGACTCCCTCCAGGCGCTGACCACCAGCCTGATCACGGCCGTCAGCGCCAGCCTGCTCGCCCTGACCATCGGCTCCTGGGCCGCGCTCGCCGCCGCCTCGATGCGCAGCCGGGGCAGGCGCTTCCTCGACGCGCTGTTCATGCTGCCGGTCGCCGTGCCGTCCGTCGTCGTGGGCCTCGCCGTGCTCGTCGCGTTCAGCAAGCCGCCGATGCTGCTGAACGGGACGCGCTGGATCGTGATCCTGGCGCACACCATTCTTGTCACGGCGTTCGCCTATTCGTCGGTTTCGGCGGCAATAGTGCGTCTCGACCCGATGTACGAACAGGCGGCGGCCAGTCTGGGCGCCCGCCCCGGTTACGTCCTGTGGCGCATCAAGCTGCCGCTCCTGCTGCCGTCGCTCACGGCGGCCGCAGGGCTCTGCTTCGCGCTGTCCATGGGCGAGTTGAGCGCCACGATGATGCTCTACCCGCCGGACTGGACACCGCTCCCGGTACAGATCTTCGCGGCCACCGACCGCGGCTCGCTCTTCACCGGAGCGGCCGTCGCCGTGGTCCTGATGGGAACGACGCTGCTGGTACTGCTCGGCGTCTCCCGGATCCGCACCAGGGCCTCGTACCGCTGATCCGCCGACACCCCCGTACTGACCTCCGGCCGGCTTCCGGCCGACTTCCAGGAGATACGACTGCCATGCGCAAGAACCACCTCAAGCCCATTGCCGCCGTCACCGGCTGCCTCGCCCTCGCCGCCACCCTCTCCGCCTGCGGCGGCTCCTCGGCCGCCTCCGACGAGAAGGTCGTCACCGTCTACAGCGCCGACGGCCTCAAGGGCGAGAACGGCGACGGCTGGTACGACAAGGTGTTCAAGGACTTCGAGAAGAAGACCGGCATCAAGGTCAAGTACGTGGAGGGCGGCTCCGGCGAGATGGTGCAGCGCGCCGTCCGAGAGAAGTCCAACACCCAGGCGGACGTCCTGGTCACCCTGCCGCCGTTCATCCAGCAGGCCGACAGCAAGGGCCTGCTCGCCGCGTACGCGCCGGCCGGGTCCGACAAGGTCGACGGCGCCGACAAGGCCTCGGACTCCAAGTGGACCTCGGTCGTCAACAACTACTTCGGCTTCATCTACAACAAGAAGGAGCTGAAGTCGGCGCCCGCCACCTGGGAGGAGCTGCTCGACGGAAAGTTCAAGGACAAGATCCAGTACTCCACCCCCGGAGTCGCCGGTGACGGCACCGCCGTGCTCATCAAGGCCATGCACGACTTCGGCGGCAAGGAGCCGGCGATGGCGTACCTGAAGAAGCTCCAGGCCAACAACGTCGGCCCGTCCGCCTCCACCGGCAAGCTGGCCCCCAAGGTCGACAAGGGCGAGCTGCTCGCCGCCAACGGCGACGTCCAGATGAACTTCGCGCAGTCCAAGGACATGCCGAACCTCGGCATCTGGTTCCCCGCGAAGCAGGGCGGCAAGTCCACCACCTTCGCCCTGCCGTACGCGGCCGGCCTGGTGAACAAGGCCCCGCACACCGCCAACGGCAAGAAGCTGCTCGACTTCATGCTCTCCGAGCAGGCCCAGAAGGACGTCAGCGCGGTCGGCGGCGGCTTCTCCGCCCGCAAGGACGTCGAGGCCACCGACGCCAACGCCATCGAGCTGGCCAAGCTGATGGACGGGGTGGAGGTCTTCGAGCCCGACTGGTCGGACATCGGCACCAACCTGGACGGCTACGTCGAGGCCTGGAAGTCGGCCACCGGCAGCTGACCGCTGCCGGAGGATTCACGGCACGGGTATGGACCTCCGGCGGATCATCGCGAAAAGATAACGGGTCTAGTCCCACGTTCAACTCCTCGTCCCAGGGCGGGGAGTTGAACGTGCGCCCCCACGCCTCGACGGAGGACCCCGTGACCACAGGCCTGTCCCGCCGCACCCTCCTCATGAGCGCGGCCGCCCTCGCCGCCGCCGCCGGACCGCTCGCCGCGGCCACCACCGCACGGGCCGCGGCCCGCACCCCCAAGGTCCTGGTCATCGGCCTGGACGGCGCCCTGCTGAACCGGATCAAGGACGCGGACGCACCGAATCTCGACGCCCTGATGGCCTCCGGGCTCACCTCGGTCAGCCCGCTCTACGCCGACCCGATGGCGCCCACCCTCTCCGGCCCCGGCTGGTCCACGATCATCACCGGCGTCTGGCCCGACAAACACCGTGTCAAGGACAACGCCTTCACCGGTCACGCCTTCGCGCGGTACCCCGACTTCCTCACCCGGATCGAGACCGCGAAGCCGGGGCTCTCGACGTACGCGGTCGCCTCCTGGAACCCCGTCACCGACACGATCTTCTCCGCGAAGGTCGACACCCGGGTCTCCACCCCGGAAGCCGAGTACGACACCGGCACCACCGGCAGAGCCGTCGCCGAACTGGCCGGCGGCAACCGCGACGCGGTCTTCGTCCACCTCGACAACGTCGACCACGCCGGGCACAGCCACGGCGCCGCGAGCAAGCAGTACCTGGACGCCGTCCACGGCGTCGACGCCCAGGTCGGGCAGCTGGTCGCCGCCGTACGGGGCCGGGCCACCCACGCCTCCGAGGACTGGCTCATCATGATCACCGCCGACCACGGGCACACCGACGCGGGCGGCCACGGCGGCTCCAGCGCGGCCGAACGGCAGACCTTCCTCATAGCGAGCGGCGGCTCCGTCACCCCGGGCTCCACCCGGTACGACATCAAGATGCCGGACGTCGCCGCCTCCGCCCTCGCCCACCTCGGCATAGCCGTCGACCCGGCCTGGGACCTGGACGGCCGCCCGTTCCAGCAGCCCGTCCCCGACGCCTTCGACGCGCTGCGCCCGCAACTGGCGACCCGCGTCGACGAGACGGGCATCGGAGCGGCCGTGCTCGGCTTCACCCACACCCCGCCCGCCGGGTGGTCGATCGACAACAGCGCGATGGGCGCCGGCGGAGTCACCGAATGGCGCGGCTGGACCTTCACCACCGACGAGTTCTGGACCTCCGCCGAACGCGGCCAGTGGCGCGAGACCAACGTGCGGGCCCGGAACGTCTTCGCGGTCGCCGACGGCGACGAATGGGTCGACAAGAGCTTCACCGGCACCTTCGACTCCACCCTGGTCGGCCCTGCCTGGCCGGTCACCGGCGGCCGCACCGCCACCCTCGCCTACACCACCCACTACCGCCAGGAGGCCCCGCAGAGGGGCGAGGTGCTCGTCTCCTACGACGGGGGCACCCCGGCCGTCGTGAAGACGTACACCGCCGACACCGTCTCCCGGGCCGAGTCGCTCACCCTCCAGGTCCCGGCCGGGGCCACCACCGCACAGGTCCGCTTCCGGTACACCGGCGGCAACAACTGGTTCTGGGCGGTCGACGGAGTGAGCCTCACACCCGCGTGATCCGGCCGTTCCGGCAGGTCGAACGGACGGCCTAAAATCGGGGGCGTCGGCGCTGCACAACGCGGTGCCGCCGGCGTCCCCGCACACGGCGTACGGCAGGAGTCCCACACATGGCAGAGCGCAAGCCGATCTCATCCTGGCTCACCGACATGGACGGAGTCCTGATCCACGAGGGGACGCCGATCCCCGGAGCCGATGCCTTCATCAAGCGGTTGCGTGACTCGGGGCTGCCCTTCCTGGTCCTCACCAACAACTCCATCTACACCGCCCGCGACCTGCACGCCCGGCTGAACCGCATGGGCCTGGACGTGCCGGTGGAGAACATCTGGACCTCCGCCCTGGCCACCGCCCAGTTCCTCGACGACCAGCGGCCCGGCGGCACGGCGTACGTCATCGGTGAGGCCGGCCTCACCACCGCCCTGCACGACATCGGCTACGTGCTCACCGACCACGAACCCGACTACGTGGTCCTCGGCGAGACCCGCACGTACAGCTTCGAGGCGCTCACCAAGGCGATCCGGCTGATCAACGGCGGCGCCCGCTTCATCTGCACCAACCCCGACGA
This sequence comes from Streptomyces sp. CLV115, assembly GCF_038448545.1. NCBI lineage: Bacteria > Bacillati > Actinomycetota > Actinomycetes > Kitasatosporales > Streptomycetaceae > Streptomyces > Streptomyces sp. CLV115. Next base: position 29,179 of record NZ_JBCEWQ010000080.1, on the reverse strand, counting down.
GACCGGCCCGTCCGCCGAGGGCCCGCTGCCCGCCACCGGGTCCGTCGCCGCCCTGATCACCAAGGCCACCGGCAAGGCGCCGTACTTCGCGGGCAAGCCCAACCCGCTGATGATGCGCACCGGGCTCAACGCGATCGGCGCCCACTCCGAGTCCAGCGCCATGATCGGCGACCGGATGGACACCGATGTGCTGGCCGGGCTGGAGGCGGGGATGCAGACCTTCCTGGTCCTCACCGGGCTCACCACGGTCGCCGACATCGACAAGTACCCCTTCCGGCCGTCCACGGTCGTCGACTCGATCGCCGATCTGGTCGACCTCGTCGACGCGGGCTGAGCCCGGCGGGGCAGGGCCACGGGGCGGTGGGGGAGGGGCCGCGGACGGTGTGCGCGGACCCGTCCCCCGCGTCGCTGCGGATGCGAAAAACCTCCGGAGGCGTGAACCTTCACTGAGGAGGTTCACGATGCGTTCCACAACCCTCACGTTCTGTGCCGCCGCGGTCGTCGCGGCGACCCTGGTGCCGGCCTCCGCCGCACTGGCCGACTCCGACTCCGGTTCCGCCCCCGAGAAGGGCAAGGACAACCGCGTCTCCCTGACGCTGACCCCGTCCTCCGTCGCACCGGGCGGCGAGACGGATCTGCGGCTGGAGGGCTGCGAGGGCCGCGAGGCCACAGGCGAATCCGAGGTCTTCGTCTCCGGGGCACGCTTCTCGCCCGCCGCGGACGGGGGCCTCTTCGCAGAGGCCCGGATCAGCTCGGACGCCTCCCCGGGCGAATACGGCATCCGGATCGACTGCAAGGACGCCAAGGGCGCCACCGCCGCCGGCACGCTCACCGTCGTCGACCGCGGCCGGCCCAGCCCGCTCGCCCCGGTCCAGGCCGGAGGCGGCGGCACCGCCCTGTCCACCGAGCGGGAGGCCGAGCAGAAGGGCCCCGGCACCGTGCACGCGGTGATCGGACTGGCCCTGGCAGCCGTCGCGGCCGTCGCCGTCGCGTTCCGCAGCGTGCGCCGCCGTCGCCGTCCGGCCTCGGACTGACATGTCCGCCCCCGACAGCACCGCGGGTCACGGCAGGCTGCTCGCCGGAGTGGTCTGGGCCGTCCTGCTGCTCGGCCTGTGGCTCTGGGGCCGCGGCATCACCGACGGCTCCGGCGCCAGTTCCGCCCCGACCACCGGCGACATCGCCGCGGTGGGGCGCCCCCTCGGCGTACCGCTGCCGCCGCCGCACGACCCGATCGGGGGCGCGGTGCCGAAGCGGGTCGAGATCCCGTCGATCGGTATCGAGGCGCCCGTGGTCGCCCGCGGCCTGGACAAGGACGGCGCGATCGAACCGCCCTCCTTCGACACACCCCAGACCATCGGCTGGTACGGCGACGGCACCGAGCCCGGCGCGAAGGGCCCGGCCCTCCTCGTCGGCCATGTCGACACCGAGACCAGACCGGCCGTCTTCTACGGACTGAGCGCGGCCCGCCCCGGCGCCAGGGTCGACATCACCCGCGCCGACGGAACCGTCGCCGAGTTCACCATCGACGACGTCCAGGTCTTCACCCGGGCACGCTTCGACGCCGACAAGGCGTACGGCCCGCGCCAGGACGGCCGGGCGGAGCTCCGCCTGATCACCTGCGGCGGCACCTTCGACCGCAAGACGCACTCGTACGACGCGAACGTCGTCGTCTCCGCCTACCTGACCGGCGAGAAGCCCGCGGGCGACCGAGCCTGACGCCCGGCACCGGAGGCGCAGCCACCCTGATCCGGAACATCCCTGACGCAGCATCGGCGGTCACTCACTCCCGGCGTTCGGAAAATGCGGACAGAAGCCCTGTGTCCGTACGGAACGGATGCGGCAGTGCACCGCCGCCGCACCGAGGGGGAGTGCATGCACGGCAGTCACGACAGCCGGCGGGGCAGGCGTACGGGTCCGGGGCGGGCCGGGGCGGTGGCCGCGGCAGGGGCCGTGCCGCTGCTCGCCGGATGCGCTTCCGGTCCCGGCCCCGGTCCTGACCCCGCCCGCGGAGCCACCGGCCGGAGCCCGCGACGAGCAGCACCTTCCCGGTGTGCGGCAACGCCGCGTGGATGGTGTTGTTCCGGTGTCCGGCGGGGGCGCCCGGGAAGTCCCGGTGGCCGTTGGCGGCCTTGCGGCCCGGTCCGTTGATCGCGCGGTCGTGGTGGCGCTCGGTGCTCTCGCGGTACGGCCAGGGGCCGTTCGCCCCGGAGAGCGCCAGGACCGCCGTCGTACCGATCGCCGTCCGGCGGGTACGCAGGCTGGGACGGAACTTCGTCGTTCACGGCTCCCGGGGGCGGTCTGCGGGGACTGTCCGGCGTCGGCGCGGCACCGCCGCTTCTCGGCGCTGACGGTGTACCGCCGGCCGGGGACGGGCGCCGCGGTGATCGGCATCGCCCCGTCATCATGCCGGCCGGTCCGTCTGGGCCCTCGGCTCGTGCGGCGAGACGTTGTGCCGGCGGTTCCGGATGTACGGCCCGATCTGGAGCGCCGAGGCGTTGCCGTACGGCATCATCCGGACGACCGGGTCGATCTGTGCGCCCGAGGCCCCGATGCCCGGGAACAGGGCACAACTCAGTGCCACGAGGATCCAGTTCGGCGCGTCTCCGGCGCCCCCTCGACGCCGGTCCCCGAGCGGGCCCCCACCCCGCGTTGCGGACAACCGGAACTTCCCCCTCGGCAGCCCCCAACTGCACGGTTCACCGGCCTGGTTGGGGCCGGTGACTCGTAAACGGGTTGTCCGACCCCGGTCCCGGCCGCAAGGGTGAAACGAGTGGGTTACCAGTCATACATACGATTTATGGCCCCTTGTGGAAGGGTGTGCCGAGGCGTACAGGAGCGGGACTTCGCGCCTGTGGGTAACTGTTCGGTGACCCTCTGACACCTGTGCGAAGACTGTGCGGCGCCTGTGCGGGTAGTGGTTGAAGGTGGCGCTGTGGGCGGCGTCACGGGGTGGAGGTTCGGTGCGAGGCTTCGGTGCGGGAGGCTTCGGGGTGAGAGGTTCACAGACGAGCAAAGCCCCCTCACGCGTGGTGAGGGGGCTTTGACTCTGCGTGCGCCGCCAGGGACTCGAACCCCGGACCCGCTGATTAAGAGTCAGCTGCTCTAACCAACTGAGCTAGCGGCGCCTGCTGACCTGGAGAACTCTACCCGAAGGCGGGGGGTGCTCCTGACCATTTACCGTCCATCACGGCCTGTCGGATGGTCGTTTTTTCTCTTCTGTCCGTCAAAATGCGATATGTCAGGAGAGTTGAGACACTGGCGCCCGTGCAGATGCGCCCAAAGATCTTGACGAGTGCGGAGGGGAATCGCATGACTGTGCCGGCTTTCGAGGAGTACGTGCCCGCCATCGACTGCATCTGTGCGGGGTGCGCCGCGCAGCGGCGGACCGCCGCCAGCGCACCGCCCGTGCGGTACGGAGGTCATCCGGCCGCACACGGCGCCCGCCGCGCACTGGTGCTGGTCACCGCGGCCGGAGTGGTGCTGGGCAGCGGCGTCACCGAGGCGGCGAGCGCGTCGGGAGCGACGGGCGACCGGTCGACGGAGGCGCCCGGAGCCGCCCGGGCCGACGCGGACGGCGACAGCCCGCAGGGCGGCCCCGGACCACTGCGGGGCGGTGGCGCCGCGGGCCCGCCCTCGTCCACGACCATCACGCCCAAACTGCGCAAGAGCAGCCGGGCCGACATCATCAACCGCGCGAAGAAGTGGGTGTCCGCGCAGGTCCCGTACAGCATGACCAAGTACTGGCCGGACGGCTATCGGCAGGACTGCTCCGGCTTCGTCTCGATGGCCTGGAACCTGCCCGGCAACGAATGGACCGGCAGTCTCGCCGCGTTCGGCACGCGGATCGCGCGGGAGGAGCTCCAGCCCGGCGACATCCTGCTCTTCCACAACCCGGCCGACCCCTCGAAGGGCTCGCACGTCACGATCTTCGGCGGCTGGACCGACTACACGCACACCCACTACACGGCGTACGAGCAGACGAAGCCGCACACCCGCAAGAAGAAGACGCCCATGGCGTACTGGACCAACTCCGGCAACTACGTCGCCTACCGCTACAAGGGGCTCAGCGGCGGAAGCGCCGGCAGCGGCTCGTCGGCGACGCGGTTCCCGGGCGCCGGGAAGTTCGGCCCCGGCGCCAGTAACACCTACGTCACCCGGCTCGGCAGGATGCTCGTGGAGCGGGGCGGCAAGCACTTCTACAAGGTCGGCCCCGGGCCCGGCTGGGGCGATGCCGACCGGCTGGCGACCCGGGCGTTCCAGAAGGCCCAGGGCTGGAAGGGCAAGGAGGCGGACGGCGTCCCCGGCCCCGACACCTGGCGGCTCCTGGTGAGCGGAACCGGCCACGACATCCCCGGCAGCGGAAAGGGGAGCGGGGGCGGAAGCGGAACGGGGGCCGGCCACGGCGACTCGAACCCGGATTCGAAGTTCCCCGGGCGGGGTCATTTCCGGCCCGGTCAGTCCAACAGCCATGTCGACAGGCTCGGCAGGCAGTTGGTGAAGAAGGGCTTCGGCAAGCACTACACCTCGGGGCCCGGCCCCCGGTGGACCGAGGCGGACCGGCGCAATGTCGAGGCCTTCCAACGGGCTCAGGGCTGGCGGGGCGGAGCGGCCGACGGCTACCCCGGTCCGGAGACCTGGCGGCGACTCTTCGGGTGACACGACGGACATGACGGAGGCGGCTATGCGATCCACGGTGTCGGACAGCTCCGGATCCCCGGAGAACGGCGGGCGACGGGAGAAGGAGCGGGAACCGTTCGGGGCGGTCGGCCCGAACGGTTCCGCCGGGGCGGCGGTTCCGGCGAGCGGCGCGGGTCCGGGAGGCGGCGCGGGTCCGGAGCCCGGGCCGGACTCCGTGGTCGACCTGGTGCTGGACCTGGTCCCGGGCGAGGACCGGGATCCGGCGCTGGGCGCGACATCGGCCTCGGTGTCGGTCCCGGCCGCGCCGACGGGCGGCGTGCCGGTGCCGGCCGCCGCCTCCGTCCCGGCCCCGGTCGTGGCCGGGAGCCGCGCGGAGGGCCTCGGGGGCCGGGCGGAAGTTTCCGGGAGCCGCGCGGAGGGTCTCGGGGGCCGGGCGGAAGTTTCCGTGAGCCGCGCGGAGGGCCTCGGGGGCCGCGCGGAAGCTTCCGTCAACCGCGCGGACCCGGTCGTCGACGCCCCGTTCCCGCCCCGGCACCGCGTGGTTCCCGAGACCGTCTTCGACTCGCTCCCCGTCTCCGGCGGCGACGGCGGCGAACAGCCCGGCGAATCACTCTGGGGGGCCGGGCGGCACCACGCGGTCATCGCCAACGAGCGGACCGCCACCATCCCGGTGCACCTGCTCTTCCGCGAGGACGCCGGGCGCGCCGACGCCGCCGCGCTGCCCACCGGTGTGCTGCGGCGGGGAGCCGGTGGCGACCGGCCGCAGGCGGGGGTGCGGCGGCCGCCCGGGCCGAGGGGGCCGCAGGTCCGGCCCTCGACCCGGCCGGCACCGGTCGCCGATCCACGGCTCGCCGAACGGCCGGGGCCCGCGCTCCCGGGCTGGCTGGCGCTGCTCACCGGGCTGTCGGGGGTCGCCGCCGGTGGCGCGGTGCTCTGGTGGATCGGCGCGCTGCCCGCCGCCGCGCTCGCCCGGTTCGGGATCGGCTCACGGCCGTACGACGGGATCGGCCTCGGCGCCTGGGCGGCGCTCGCCGGGCTGGTCTCGGTGGTGCTCTTCGCACTCGGCGGCCTGAGCCGCGGACGAGTGGGACACGCCTGGGTGCTGACGCTGTTCGGCGAGTACCGGGGAAGCGTGCGGCGGACCGGGCTGATGTGGATCAGCCCCCTGCTGCTGCGCCGCCGGGTCGACGTACGCCTGCGGCACTGGCGCAGCGAACCGCTCCCCGCCGTGGACGCCAACGGCACCGCGCTGCGCGTCGTCGTCCTCGTGGTGTGGCGGATCAAGGACACCGTGCGGGCGGAACTCGGGGTCGCCGACCACGAGGAGTACCTGCGCGAGCAGGTCGAGTCGGCGATGGCCCGGGTCCTGTCGCAGCTGCCCGCCGACGCCTTCCACGAGGACGCGCACACCCTGCGCAACGCCGAGGCGGTCGGCGACGCGCTGACCCGGATGCTGAAGGCGGACTGCGAGCCGGTCGGCATCGCGGTGTACTCGGCCCAGCCGACCGGGATCGAGTACGCGCCGGAGGTCGCCGCGGCGATGCAGCGCCGCCGGATCGCCGCCATCGACGCCAAACACCGCGACAGCGTGCTGACTTCGGTGGTCGACGCGGTCGACGACACGGTCAACCGGCTCACCGCGCGCGGCATCGTGGAGCTGGACGACTACGAACGGAAGTCCCTGGTCAAGGACTTGACGGTGGCCTTCTACACCGGACGCAGCGGCGGGGAGGGCGCCTGAGGGACCGGGGGGAGGCCGCGCGGGCAAGCGGAATCCGACTCTCATTGGTCTGGACATGTTCATATCCCGTCAATAATCTAAGCCTTGGTCTAGACCGCAAAACACGCGCGCAGCAGGGCTCATGGAACCTCCCCCACGTTCTTGAGGAGCGACAGCAATGCGTAAAAGGGCAAGCGCGGCCGTGGTCGGCCTGGCCATCGCGGGCGTCTCGATGTTCGCGACGAGCAGTGCCAGCAGCCACGGCTACACCGACAACCCCATCAGCCGCCAGAAGCTCTGTGCCAACGGCACGGTGACGGGCTGCGGCAACATCCAGTGGGAGCCGCAGAGCGTCGAGGGCCCGAAGGGCTTCCCGGCGGCGGGTCCGGCCGACGGCAAGATCTGTTCCGGTGGCCACGGCGAATTCGCCCAGCTCGACGACCCGCGCGGCGGCAACTGGCCCGCCACGAACGTGACCGGGGGGCAGGGCTTCAGCTTCCGCTGGCAGTTCACCGCACGGCACGCCACGACGGACTTCCGTTACTACATCACCAAGGACGGCTGGGACCCCACCAAGCCGCTGACCAGGGCCGACCTGGAGTCGCAGCCCTTCATGACGGTGCCGTACGGCGGCAAGCAGCCCCCGGCGACCCTGACCCAGCAGGGCACCATCCCCACCCAGAAGAGCGGGAAGCACATCATCCTGAGCGTCTGGAACATCGCCGACACGGCGAACGCGTTCTACGCCTGCTCCGATGTTCAGTTCTGACGTGTAGTCAGTTACCGTGCGGCGCCATGGGGAGCGCAGGCACCGTCGCGGAGCTCGTACAGCGCCAATGGGGCGACCACCGGCCCGGACTGAGGCACCAGGACACCGTCCTCAGTCATCACCAGGTCGCCTCGGGCGCTGCCGCACGGGCCGCGCTCCTGGCGGATCTGCTGCCGGCGGGCGGCGAACCGCACCTCGGGGTGCTGCTGGACAACACCCCTGAATTCCCACTCTGGTTGAGCGCGGCGGCCCTGGCCGGGGCCGCCGTGGCCGGGATCAACCCGACCCGGCGCGGCGCCGAACTGGCCCGCGACATCCTGCACACCGACTGCCGGGTCCTGGTCACCGAACGCGCCCATCTGCCGCTGCTCGACGGCCTGGATCTCCCCGGCGTGCGAATGCTGGTGACCGATACCGACGCGTACGCCGGACTCCTCGCCCCGTACGCCGGAGCCGAACCCGGCGACGTGGCCCGGGAGGGCGTCGGACCCGCGACCCGGATGCTGCTCTACTTCACCTCCGGGTCCACCGGCGCGCCCAAGGCCGCGATCTGTACCCAGGGGCGGCTGGCGGCGGCCGGACAGTCGCTCGTCGACCACTTCGGCGTCCGGCGCGAGGACGTCCACTACATCTGCATGCCGATGTTCCACGGCAACGCGGTGATCGCCGACTGGGCGCCCGCACTGGCCGGCGGGGCCGCCGTCGCGCTGCGCCGCCGCTTCTCCGCCTCCGGATTCCTCGACGACGTAAGGGCGCACGGGGCGACGTACTTCACCTATGTCGGCCGTGCCGTGCAGTATCTGCTGGCGACCCCCGAGCGCCCGGACGACCGCGAGCACCCGCTGCGGCTCGGCTTCGGCACCGAGGCCGGGGCGGTGGACGCGGCCCGGTTCCGGGAGCGGTTCGGGGTGCGGCTGGTCGAGGGCTACGGCTCCTCCGAGGGCGGCGCGGCGATCCAGCGGACCCGGGACACCCCGGAGCGGGCGATCGGGAGGGCGTCGGACCGGGACGATCTCGCGGTGGTGGATCCGGAGACCGGCGAGGAACGGCCCGCCGCCGTCTTCGACGGGGCGGGCCGGCTGACCAACGGGGACGAGGCGATCGGGGAACTGGTCAACCGGGGGCACACGCCCTTCGAGGGCTACTGGCGCAACGAGGAGGCGGAGGCCCAGCGGGTGCGCGGCGGCTGGTACTGGACCGGGGACCTCTTCTTCCGGGACGCCGAGGGCTTCCTCTACTTCGCGGGCCGTACCGACGACCGGCTGCGGGTCGACAGCGAGAACCTGGCCGCCGCGGTGATCGAGAACATCCTGGCCCGCTGGACGCAAGCGGCGGCCGTGGCGGTGTACGCGGTGCCGGACCCGGTCGCCGGCGACCAGGTGATGGCGGCGCTCGCCCTGCGGGCGGGGGCCGCCTTCGACCCGTCCGCCTTCGCCGCGTTCCTCGCGGAGCAGCCGGACCTGGGTACGAAGATGGCCCCCGCCTTCGTACGGACCGTCCCGGCGATGCCGGTGACGGCGACCAACAAGGTGCACCGGGTGCGGCTGCGCCGGGAGGGGTTCTGGCACGGCGGATCCGTGTGGCGCCGGGGACCGGGCGGCATCTACGCCCGGCTCGACGACGGACAACTGACGGAGCTGCTGGGCGAGTACGAGGCGCACGGGCACCCCGCGCCCGGGCCGCGCTAACTCGTCAGCGCCGGCTCGTTGGGCGCCGCGGTCCTCGTGTCCGTCGCCCCCGGGGTCCTCCGCAGCAGCATCGCGGCCAGCACCGCTCCGGCCAGCAGCAGCGCCGCGCCCGCGACCGAGGCGTACTGCATGCTGTGCACGAAGGCCTCGCGTCCTACCCGGATCAGCGAACCGTCCCCCGTGGCCACCGCACCGGCCAGGGTCTTGCGGGCGGTCTCCGGGGCGGAGCCCGGCATGTCCGCGGTGTAGATCGCGGTGGCCACCGCGCCCAGCAGGGCCATTCCCATCGCACCGCCGAACTCCTGGCCGGTCTCCAGCAGCGAGGCCGCCGAACTCGCCTTCTCCGGCGGGGCCGTGGACAGCGCGAGGTCCGACACCAGTGCCATCACGGTGACGATGCCGCAGCTCATCACGGCGCAGCCGCCGAGCAGCAGCCACAGGGAGTCCGTACCGGTCAGGGCCAGGATCGCGAAGCCGGCGGCGGCGATGACGAACCCGGCGCAGATGACCCGGGCACGGTCGGTCCGCTGGGCGATCGCGGTGGCCGTCGGGGCCGCGGCGCCCACCGCCAGGGACGGTGCCAGGCTCCACAGCGCGGCCTCCATCGTGCTCATCCCGAGCACCGACTGGAGGTACTGCGTGGTGAAGAACGAGGAGCCCATCATGGCGAACGCGGCCAGCGCGTTCAGCCCGATCCCGGCGCCGAAGCCGCGGTGGCGGAACAGCTCCCGGCTGATCATCGCGTCGGCGCGGCCGCGCTGGCGGCGGACGAAGGACAGACCGACGACCAGCCCCGCGGCGATGATCAGCGCGTTCTTCGTGTCGAGCCCGTGGGCGGCGCTCTCCTTGACGCCGTAGACGACCGGCAGCACGGCCCCCATCGACAGCGGCACGCTCAGGAAGTCGAACCGTCCGGGGTTCGGGTCCTTGTACTCCGGGACCAGCACCGGCACCAGGACCAGCAGCAGCACCATGGCCGGCACATTGATCAGGAAGACCGAGCCCCACCAGAAGTGCTCCAGCATGACTCCGCTGAGCACCGAGCCGAGCGCGATGCCGCCCGCCATGGCCCCCGACCAGATCCCCACGGCCCGGCCGCGCTGCCGTTCGTCGCGGAACATGTTCCGTACCAGCCCCATGGTCGACGGCATCAGCGTCGCCCCGCCGACCCCGAGCAGGGCGCGGGCCGCGATCAGCATCTCGGGGCTGTCGGCGTACGCGGCGGCGACGGACGCGGCACTGAACGCGAGGGCGCCGACGAGCAGCAGCTTGCGACGGCCGATCCGGTCGCCGAGCGAGCCCATCGTGATGAGCAGGCCGGCCAGGGCGAAGCCGTACACATCGAAGATCCAGAGCTGCTGGGTGGCGCTGGGGGCGAGGTCCCGGTCGATGGACGGGATCGCGAAGAAGAGGACGGAGATGTCCATCGAGACGAGGAGGAGGGGCAGCAGAAGGACCACGAAGGCGGTCCATTCCCGGCGTCCGGCGAGGTCGCCGCTCTCGGCGGTGGTGCTCGTAGCGTTCGTCATGCCAGAAAATGTACGAGCGTTTAAAACGCTTGTCTAGTACGCGTGTGTAAAACGTTCGTACATCTCTGCAGGCAGCAAAAAACGCACTGGGCGGTTCACGTGTGTACGTGAACCGCCCAGTGCGTTGTCTGTGCGCCGCCAGGGACTCGAACCCCGGACCCGCTGATTAAGAGTCAGCTGCTCTAACCAACTGAGCTAGCGGCGCTTGCTGACTCGAAAATAATACCTGCTCCCAAGGGGTGCTGATGACACCCCCGCCGGGCGGGCCTAGAGCGCCATCGACAGGAGCACCGGAGCCGCCCGCCGGTTCAGGGTGTCCGCCGCCGAGCGCAGCCGGTGCGCGTCCTCGATCGGCAGCGACAGTGCCAGGCAGCCCGCCGACGATCCGGCCGTCAGCGGCACCGCCGCGCACACCGTGCCGACCGCGTACTCCTGGAGGTCGAGCACCGGGACCGTCGCCGGCTGGCTGTCCAGCTTGGAGAAGAGCACCTTCTCGTTGGTGATCGTCCGCGAGGTGAGCCGGGGAGTCTTGTGGCGCGAGATGTGGTCCCGGCGGCCGTTCTGGTCGAGCTGGGCCAGCAGGCACTTGCCGACCGCCGAGGCGTGCGCCGCCGACCGGAAGTCCACCCACTCGTTGACCGCGGGGGTGAGCGGGCCGTCGGCGTACTGCGTGACCCGGATCTCGCCGTCGACGTACCGGCTGATGTAGACCGCCGCGCCGACCGAATCGCGCAGCTGCGCCAGGGTCTGCTGGAGCTTGGACTCCAGCGCCTGTCTGCGGGCCGGGCCGGAGCCGATGAGCAGGAGCGAGGCGCCGATCACGTAGGCGCCGTCGGTGATCTGCTCCACGTAGCCCTCGCGGCGCAGGGTCAGCAGCAGGGAGGTGAGATGCCCGATGGGCAGTCCCGTCTCCCGTGAGATCTGGGTGTCCGTCACGCCGTCGCCGTGCTTGGAGACCGTTTCGAGAACACGAAGTGCGTACTGCACCGAATGGAACGGTGCCGTCGGTTCGGGCTTCAACGCCACGGTTTCCCCCTACCAGGTTGTGACCGCAAGCTCTGGCCTCACGATAGCCGCCAAGACCCCTTTCCGGGGCGGCTGTTGACGACTCGGACCGGCGCCCCGGCCCAGTGAGCTGGGGCGCATCCGTCCGGCATATGCCAGCGTCATGGGCGTTCGGCGAACGGTGAGGTCACAGCACCGCGTCGAGGAACTCGCGCGTACGTTCGTGCTCCGGATCGGTGAAGATTTTTTCCGGCGGGCCGGATTCGATCACCCGCCCGGAGTCGAACATCAGTACCGTCTCCGAGGCGTCGCGGGCGAAATTCATTTCATGGGTCACGCAGAGCATCGTGATGTCGGTGGTCCTGGCGATATCGCCCAGCAGCTCCAGCACCCCGGCCACCAGCTCCGGGTCGAGCGCCGAGGTCACCTCGTCCAGCAACAGGATCTCCGGCTCCATGGCCAGCGCACGGGCGATGGCGACCCGCTGCTGCTGGCCGCCGGAGAGCTGGGAGGGGTGGGCGTCGATCTTCGCGGAGAGCCCGACCAGGTCCAGCAGCTCCCGGGCCCGGACCTCCGCCTCCTCGCGGTCCTTGCCCAGCACGTTGACGGGCGCCTCGGTGATGTTCTGGAGCACCTTCATGTTGGGGAAGAGATTGAACTGCTGGAAGACCATGCCGATCTTCTTCCGGCCCTCGCGCAGATGCTTCTCGGGCGCCGGCTTCAGCACTCCGGCGGGCGTCCTGACGTGCGACAGCGGACTGCCGTCCACCCAGATCACGCCGTCGCTGACCTTCTCCAGCGTCATCAGCAGCCGCAGGATGGTGGTCTTGCCCGAGCCGCTGGGCCCGATCAGGGTGATGTGCTCGCCGCGCCGCACCGAGAAGTTCAGCCGGTCGAGGACGACATGGTCGCCGTACCGCTTCACCACGTCGTCGAAGCGGACCAGCGGATGGCCGGTCGCCGGCGCGACGGCCGGGACGGCGTCCGCGGGCGCCGGGTCCGCCGTGCCGGGCATCTTCTGCAGGGGGAGGGGTTCAGTGGCCAAGACGCTTCTCCAGCTTTCTCATCAGCAGCGAGGTGGGGTAGCTCGCGACCAGGAAGACCAGGCCGGCGAGCGTGAACGCCTCGGTGTACGCAAAGTGGTCGGCGCCGTACTTGCGGGCCTCGAAGACCATTTCCTGCACCGTGATCACGGCGAGGAACGGCGTTTCCTTGAACATCGAGATCGCGTAGTTGCCGAGGGCGGGCAGCACATTGCGCACCGCCTGCGGCAGGATCACGGCCTGCCAGGTCCGCCGGGGTCCGAGCGAGAGCGCCCGGCAGGCTTCCCACTGGCCCTTCGGCACACTGTCGATCCCGGCGCGGTACACCTCGGAGGTGTAGGCGGCGTAGTGGATGCCCAGCACCACGATGCCGATCGTCAGCGGCTCCACCGAGGTGAACAGGGCCGCCGCACCGACCAGTTGGACGAGCAGCGGGGTGGACCGGACGAACTCCGTCACGGCCCGCACCGGCACCGTGACGAATCTGCTCGGGGCCCGGCCGGCGACCGCGACGGCCAGCCCCAGGACCGCGGCGACGAGCGTGCCGAGCACCGTCGCCAGCAGCGTGACCCGGAAACCTTCGAGCAGCAGGGGCAGGGCGTCACCGGCCGCGTTCCAGTCGAAGCCGTTCACCGGGCACCTCCCTGGACGGAGGCGACGGCCTCGGTGGCGCTGCGGCTGCGCAGCAGCGAACCCGCGCCGGTGGGCAGCCCGAGCCGCCGCTTGGCGCCCCGTTCCAGCAGGTTCATCAGCAGGGTCAGCGCGTACGCCAGCACGAAGTAGACGGCCAGCAGGGTCAGATACGCGGTGAGCGTCTCACCGGTACGGTCACGCAGCTGCTGGACCACGGTCATCAGGTCGGCCGCGGAGATCAGCCACAGCAGCGGGGTGCACTTCAGCAGCTGGATCAGCAGATTGGTGAAGGACGGGATCATCTGCACCCAGGCCTGCGGAAGGATCACCTTCCGCATCCGGTGCAGCGGCGACATGTTCAGTGCGACGGCCGCCTCGTACTGGCCGCGCGGCACGGAGCCGATCGCCCCGCGCACCACCTCGGCGCCGTACGCGCCGTAGTTGAGCCCGAAGGCGACGACGCCGCAGAGCAGCGGGTCCAGCTGATAGCCCGTCAGCGTCGGCATCGCGTAGTAGAGCCAGAACAGCTGGATGTACAGCGAGGTGCCGCGGAAGAACTCCACGACCACCCGCGAGACGCCGCGCAGCACCAGCAGCCGGCTGATCGACATCAGACCGAGGACGAACGACAGCAGCAGCGCGGCCAGCGCGCCCAGCACGGTGGCTTCGAGGGTCACCCACAACCCGGATCGCACCTGCGGGAGTTCGTCGAAGAAGGCGGAGAAGAAATCACTCATGCGGTGCGGTCCGTCCCCGTCGGCCCATGCACGGTCGGCCCATGCACGGTCGGTCCTTGCGCAGTCGGTCCTCGCACGGTCAGCCCTTGCACAGATCGGCCGTCTTCAGTGTGGCCGGGGGGAGTTCGGTGGCGGAGAAGCCGTACTCCTGGAGCAGCGACACATAGCGCGACCGGTCCGAGACGATCTTCTTCAGCTCGCGGTTGAAGGCGTCCCGCAGGTCCTCGTTGCCCTTGCGGAAGACGGCGCCGCCGGGGCTGTACTGCTTGGTGCCGTCCAGCTCCGGCACGAACGGCTCGGTGACCTCGGTCTCCGGGTTGGTCTTCGCCAGCCAGCGCAGCGAGATGCCGGTGAGCAGGAACGCATCGATCCGGCCGCCCTTGACGGCGTCGGCGCCGTCCTGCGGCTTCTGGAGAGTCTTGACCTTGTCACCGGCGATGCCGGCGCCCTCCGCGTACTTGCCCTCGACGGCGCCCGACATGACGCCGACGGTGATCCCGGCGGCCTTCGCGGACGCCAGGTCGGTGACCTTCTTCGGGTTGCCCTTCTTCACCATCAGCGCGGTCGGCGAGATGAACTCGGGCTCGGAGAACAGGGCGTTGGCGCAGCGTTCGGGCGTGATCGCCATTCCGGCGCTGACCACGTCGTACTTGCCCGCCTGGAGTCCGGGGATCAGGCCGTCCCACTCGGAGAGGGTGGGCTTGAGCTCATCGACGCCGAGCGCCTTGAAGATCTCCCGGTGCAGCGTGGGCGCCTCGCCCTTGAGCTGCTTGCCCTCCAGATAGCCGTACGGGGCCTCGTTGGCGTACGCGACCCGGACGAAGCCCTGCTTGCGGAGCTTTTCGAGCGCACCCGCACCGTCCGCGGAGCCGGCGGCGGTCTTGCTGCACGCGGAGAGCAGGCCGGGGACGACGAGCAGGCCGCCCACGGCCGCCGATCGGTTCAGAAAGCCCCGGCGGGACAGGTTCGGGAAGTCAGCCATGGTTCGCAATCTCCTGGAGGGATCGAACAGTCCGGACAGGTCAGGCGCCTGCCCGATCCCGGACGTCTATGCAGGAAGCGCGAGCATGTAACCGAAAGGTGGCCGGAATGTGACCCTCCCGAGTCCGATCGGGCCAGGCCGGGGCGGGTTCGAACGGGCGTGGCCGGGCCGGACGGGCGTGGCCGGCCGCTCTCCCGGCCGCCGGCCCGGCTACTCGCCCGGTTCCCGCACGGGGACGTAACCGCGTTGCTTGTCCACCACATTGGGCAGGGGCTCCCCGGCCGCCCAGAGCTCGTACATCGCCACGAACTGCTCGCTCAGCCGGTCCCGCCAGCCCGCCGTGTCACCGCTCATGTGCGGCGACACGATCAGATCCGGTACGTCCCACAGCGGGCTCCTGGGCCCCAGGGGTTCCCGCTCGAACACATCGAGTGCCGCGCCCGCGATCCAGCGCCTGCGCAGCGCTTCGGCCAGATCGTCCTCGACGACCAGCGGTCCGCGCCCCACATTGATGAAGCGGGCCGAGGGCTGCATCAGCCCGAAGAACCGGGCGTCGAACATGGCGCGGGTCGACCCGGTCAGCGGGGCCGCGCAGATCACCCAGTCGGCCAGGGCGGTCAGCCGGTCCAGGTCCTCGGTGCCGTGGATGGTGCGCCGGGCGGTGCGCCCCACCAGCGCCACCTGGACCCCCAGCGCGATCAGCAGCCTGGTGATCTCCCGCCCGATCGGGCCGGCGCCGACGACCACCGCGCGGCTGCCCGCGAGCCGGGTGGTCTCCCGGTGGCGCCACTGCCGTCGGCGCTGGAGCTCCAGCGTGCCGGGGAGATCCTTCGCGAAGGCCAGCACCAGTCCGGTCACGTACTCGGCGATGGGCCGCTCGAAGATGCCGCGGGCGTTGGTCAGCACCGTGTCGCAGGCCGTGAGCTCCGGGCACAGCAGCCGGTCCACGCCCACGCTCGCGGTGTGCACCCAGGCCGGGCGCGGTCCCTCGCCCGGCCAGGCCTCCCGTACCGCGTCGGAGGCGAAGTCCCACACCAGCAGCACATCGGCTGCCGGGAGCCGGGCGGCGAGTCCGGCCTCGTCGGTGTACCGGATGCGGGCCCGGCCGGTCAGCCGGCCGAGACGCGGCGACGGGTCGGTGTCCAGGACGAGCAGGGTGGGCTCTGACATGAGAGACGGTCGCTCCGCTGCGTCTGGGAGACGGGTGGGACCACGCTCGCACCCGCCTCCGCCCTCGTCAACAGGCCGCAGCGGAGGTCACGGCATATGGGGGAATACTTGGATGAAGCGGGGTGAAAGGTCGCAGTCGGCGACCGGACAGCAAGTCGCAGCCGACGACCGGACAGCAACAGGAAGGGCGGACATGACGACCGTCGGATTTCTCTACCCGGGCCACTTCGCGGCGGACGACTTCCCGCGGATGGAGATCCTGCTGGACGCCGTCCGGCTGGTGGTCAACCGCACCGAAGTCGACGACGACGCCTACCGGGTCGACGCGCTGATCCGGACCGGCACGCCCGAGCACCTGGCCGCCGGAGTGGAGGAGCTGCAACGCGCCGGGGCCGAGGCCGTCGTCTGGGCGAGCGGCGCCGGCAGCTTCCTGTACGGCTGGGAGGGCGCCCATGAGCAGACCGCCGCCCTGGCCCGCGCGGCCGGTGTGCCCGCCTCCAGCACCTCGTTCGGCTTCGCCCACGCGGTACGGGAGCTGGGCGCCGGCCGGGTCGCCGTCGCCTCCACCTATCCCGAGCGGATCACCGCCCTGTTCGCCGAGTTCCTGCACGCCGCGGGCCTCGGTGTGGCCGTCACCCGGGCCGCCGGTCTCGAATCGGCCGCCGAGGCCGCCGCCTGGGACCTGGACCGGGTGAAGGAACTGGCCGTCGCCGCCGACCGGCCGGAGGCGGACGCGGTGCTGCTGCCCGACACCGCGCTGCACACCGCCGGCCACGAGGCGGAGCTGGAGGAGCTCCTGGGCAAACCGGTCCTCACCGGCAACCAGGTCACGGTCCGCGAGGGCCTCCGCCTGGCCGGCCGCCGCGCCTGGTCCCCGAGGCTGGGCCGGATCTTCGCGGCCCGGGAGGCGCCGCCGGCCCCGGTCGCCGCCTGGGGCGAGGGCCGGGAACGCGCACACAGCGGGAGGCGCGCCCTGCCCGGTGACGTACGGGAATAAGAGACGCGCCCGGACGGCGACGTACGGGAATAAGCGGAGACAACCTCCTGTTAGCCGCTTGAGGACACCCGACGCAGGACACAGGACGTACGGGCCGGACGTACGAGCCCGGCGCAGGAGCATCACCGAAAGAGGCCAGGACGTGGACGAGATTCGAGGCGACGAGATCCGTGGCAAGGCGGAGGGAACGGCCACCGTTCCGCTCTCCGTGCTGGACCTGGTGACCGTCGGGCAGGGCCGCACCGCCACCCAGGCGCTGCGCACCTCCGTGGACATCGCGCGGCTCGCCGAGCGCCGCGGATTCCACCGCTACTGGGTCGCCGAGCACCACTCGATGCCCGGCGTCGCCTCCTCATCGCCCGCCGTGATCCTGGCCCACCTCGCCGCGCACACCGAGCGCATCAGGCTCGGCTCCGGCGGCGTGATGCTGCCCAACCACGCACCGCTCGTCATCGCGGAACAGTTCGGCACCCTGGAGGCCATGGCCCCCGGCCGGATCGACCTCGGCCTCGGACGCGCACCCGGCACCGACGGCGCGACGGCCGCCGCCCTGCGCCGCACCGACCGGCTGAACGAGGGCGCGGACGACTTCCCGCAGCAGCTCGCCGAGCTGACCCGGTTCCTGGACGACGACTTTCCCGACGGCCACCCCTACGCCCGAATCCACGCGGTCCCCGGCCCGGTCCAGGCCACAGCCGAGGGCGGCGTGCAGTCGCCGGCCCGCCCGCCGCTCTGGCTCCTCGGCTCCTCCGGCTTCAGCGCCCGGCTGGCCGGTGTGCTCGGCCTGCCCTTCGCCTTCGCCCACCACTTCTCGGCCCAGAACACGATCCCGGCGCTCGACCTGTACCGGGAGTCGTTCCGGCCGTCCGCGGTGCTCGACGCCCCGTACGCCCTGATCGGCGTCTCGGCCCTGGCCGCCGACGACGAACGCGAGGCCCGCCGTCAGGTGCTCTCCGGCGCCCTGTCCATGGTCCGGCTGCGCACCGGCCGCCCCGGCCTGGTCCCGACGCCCGAGGAGGCGGAGGCGTACGCGTTCAGCCCGATGGAGCGCGAGTTCGTCGACGGCTGGCTCGCCAACATCGTCCACGGCACGGCGGACGAGGTCCGTACCGGCCTCGACGACCTGGCCAAGCGCACCGGCGCCGACGAGCTCATGATCACCGCCAACGCCCACGGCGGCGAGGCGAGGCTGCGCAGCTACGAACTGATCGCGGACGCGTACGGGCTGCCCACGGCCTGATCCGGCCAGGGGCCGTGACGCGCGCCGGTTCCGGTGGCGTCAGTGCGTCATCGGGCGGGCGCCGATCAGCTCGGCGATCCGCTCCGGGGCGACCGCGCGCGAGTACAGCCAGCCCTGCCCGGTGTCGCAGCCGATCCTGCGCAGCCGTTCCGCCTGGCCGGCCGTCTCCACGCACTCCGCGGTGACGGTCAGGCCCAGCCGGTGGGCCAGCTGCACCATCGCCTCGACGATCGTCTCGTCGGCCGGTGAGGGGTGGGCGCCCTCGTCGTAGCGGAAGCCGCGTACGAACGAACCGTCCAGCTTCAGCACCGAGACCGGCAGCCGGCTCAGATAGGCGAGGTTGGAGTAGCCGGTGCCGAAGTCGTCGATGGCGATCCGCACGCCCATCTCGCTGAGCGACTGGAGGGCCTGGATCGGCCGGCCCGCCGAGCCCATCACCGCCGACTCGGTCAGCTCCAGCTGGAGCAGCGAGGGATCCAGGCCGGTCTCGGCGAGGATCTCCGCGACATCGGTGACCAGGTCGGAGTCCCAGACCTGGCGTACGGCGACATTGACGCTGATGAACAACGGCGGATCGGCGGGGTGCTCCAGCTGCCAGCGCCGGGCCTGGCGGCAGGCCGACTGGAGTACCCACCGGCCGAGCTGGACGATCGAGCCGTCCTCCTCGGCGATCGCGACGAACCGATTCGGCGACAGCATGCCGAACTGCGGATGGTTCCACCGGACCAGGGCCTCCACCCCGCGCACCACCCCGTCGGCCATCCCGACCAGCGGCTGGTACTCGATGGTGAACTCGCCGCGTTCCACGGCGGGCCGCAGCGTGGACGAGAGCGTCTGCCGGGTCATCCGGTGGGCGTTGCGCTCCGGGTCGAAGACCGTCCAGCGGGCCTTGCCGTCCGCCTTCGCCCAGTACAGCGTGGTGTCGGCGGCCTGCATCAGACCGGTGGCCGAGGTGCCGGTCACGGCCCGTTCCACCACCCCGATCGAGGCGGAGACGGAGAGCCGCTGCCCGGCCAGGTCGAAGGGCTGCTGGAGCGCGGCGAGCACCGTGCGGGCCAGGTCGGTGAGCTGCTGCGTGCCGGCCGAGTCCTCGACCAGGATCGCGAACTCGTCGCCGCCGAGGCGCGCCACGAGGTGGGCGCCGTCACGGTGCGGGCCGCCCTGGGCCGCGCAGTCGGTGAGCCGGGCGGCGACAGCGGCGAGCAGCCGGTCGCCGGTCCGGTGCCCCATGGTGTCGTTGACGGCCTTGAAGCCGTCCAGATCCAGGTAGCAGAGCCCGATCCGGCCGTGGCCGGCGGTGCCGTCGTCGTACGGCGGGGTCTCCAGGACGGCCGAGAGCCGTTCGAAGAACAGCGTCCGGTTGGGCAGCCGGGTCACCGGGTCGTGCATCTGGAGGTGGCGCAGTCGTTTCTGCAGCTCGCGCCGGTCGCTGATGTCCGAGACGGAGAGCAGCATCCGGCGGGGCCCGGCGCCCTCGGACGCGCCGGCCTCCTGCTCGGGCATCGGTACGACGGTGACCTCGGCCCACAGCGCCCGCCCGTCGGGGTGCTTGAGCCGGTGGGTGCGGCGGAACCGTGAGCGCCGGCCGTGCAGCACCTCGCGGTACGCGTGCCAGGTGCGGCCGTCCGCCGCGAGGTCGAGCAGATCGGCCGCGGACTGGCTGGTCAGTGCCGGGGCGGAGCGGCCGAGCAGGGCGCCGAGGGCCTCGTTGGCGGTGACGACCAGGCCCTCGTGATCGACGACGGCCATCGGCAGCGTGGCGGCCAGGAACGCGGCCCGGTAGCCGTGCGGCTCGGATCCACCGGTCCCGGCGCGAGGCCACGCAGTGTGACGTTCCGTGGTCGCCGGTCCTGCGGAATGCCTGGGTGTGCCCGCCGTGGGCCCGGGCCCTTCGGAGGTTCCGCTCACCGTTCGCTCCCGCCGTGCAGTTCTGTCCTGAACAGGTGTGGCCGGACTGGCCCGCCGCGCGGATCGCCTGGGTCGGAGGCGGAAACCACGCGGGAAAGCCTGGTGAAGCATAGAGGCTGGTGCGCCGGCGGTTCCAGCGCCCGACCCTTCCACACCCCGCGTGCGCCCCGCATGGGCGATTCGCGCACGGTTCCGATTTGCCCGTAAGCGATCATTTCCGAGCGATTGCGTTCCTAGGCAATGCCTCATTGATCGATTGTGACTGTCAGTGATGGTTGGGGCCTCGGTCGGCCGCTGACTCGACTGGGGCAGCACAACAGGACGAGAGCTTCGAACCATCACAGGGTGGGTGGGTGACCGCAGCTCGTACCCGGAGGTAGATGTGCCGCGCCAGCGCAGGACCGGGGGAGTGGAGAGACCGAGCCTGCGCGGTGTGGCCGCCGCCGCGACCTCTCTCCTGGCGCTCGTCGCCACCTCCCTCGTCGCCGGGCCCGCCGTGGCCGCCACCGGAGAGGCGGGCCCCTGCGCCCTGCCCCGGACCGAGGCGCACCACTCGCTCGGCGTCAGCGACTGGAACGGCGCCTACCCCCGCCCCGACCACGCCCTCGACGCGGTCCTGGTCTTCCTCTCCTTCCCGGACCACCGTCCCGCCGCCACCCCCGCCCAGCTCACCGCCGACTACTTCCCCGCCACCAGCCAGTTCTTCCGGCGCGCCTCGTACGGGAAGTTCGACCTGCGCCCGCACCCGATGCGGCAGTGGATCCGGATGCCGAAGACGTCCGACCGGTACGGCATACGGCGCGACTGGGACAACGAGCGGCGCGGCGACTACCTGCGCGACGCCGTCGCCGCCGCCGACCGGGAGATCGACTTCTCCCGGTACGACATCGTCTATCTGATCGCCGACCCGGACGCCCCCGGCGTCGACTCCGATGCCACCAAGGTCGTCAACTTCGACCGGCCGCTGCGCGCCGACGGCACGGACATCCGCCGTGTCGTCACCGTCTTCGAGCAGCACCCGCCGGACCACAATGTGCTGGCCCACGAGACCGGGCACGTCTTCGACCTGCCGGACCTCTACCACCGGCCGTCCGACGGCAAGGGCGACTGGGACACCTACGTCGGCGACTGGGACGTGATGGGCAGTCAGTTCGGGCTCGCGCCTGACTTCTTCGGCTGGCACAAGTGGAAGCTGGGCTGGCTGGACCGCAGGCAGGTGGTCTGCGTCCAGAGCAGCCGGGACATCACCCTGGAGCCGATGGCCGCCGTGCCCGAGCCCGGTGCCTCCATCGGCACCCGGCTCGCGGTGATCAGGACCGGCGAAGACAGTGCCGTGGCCATCGAGGCCCGCGGCGCCACCGGCAACGACAGCACGACATGCACCGAGGGGGTCCTGCTCTACCGGGTGCGCAACGAGACCCCGTCCGGCGGCGGCCCGGTCGAGGTGCTCGACACCCACCCCCGCACCGACGCCTGCTGGGACCGCTCGGTCTACGCGCCGCTGGCGGACGCCCCGCTGCGGGTCGGCGAGACGTACAGCATCCCCGGCGGGCACACGAAGGTCGAGGTCGCCGACCGGACACCGTCGGGAGCCTGGACCGTCCGGATCACCACCGGGACGTAGGGGACCGCTCCCGGAAACGAAGAAGCCCCCTCGCTCTCGCGAGGGGGCTTCTCCCGTCTGTGCGCCGCCAGGGACTCGAACCCCGGACCCGCTGATTAAGAGTCAGCTGCTCTAACCAACTGAGCTAGCGGCGCCTGCTGACGTCGTAGACATTAGCATCCGGATCGGCGGGAGGAAAAATCGAATTCATGGCCGCCGACGAGGGCGCCGATCTGGTCACCCGGACACAGGCCCAGAGCAGTACGTCGGGGCCCGGCAGCCAGGGGTTGCGGGTGTCGGGGGCGACCAGCCAGCGGGGGCCGGGTGTGGTGGAGGTGCAGGTCAGGGGAGGGACGGTCACCGCGTCCCCGGTGCCGTGGCAGAGCAGCGGCGGCACCTTGCCGTCGCCGTCTCGCTCCTCGTCGTGCCCGCGCGGACCCATGGCGGCCCGCGGCTCGGGCCCGCCGCCCCACTCCTCCCAGTCGAGCAGCGAGGGGAGCCGCTGGGCCGTGCCGGGCGAGGCGAACAGCAGCATCCGGCCGCGGTGCGTGGCCACCGGCCCGGAGCCGGGGCCGTCGGACCACAGGTGCTCCAGCATCCGGCGCCCGAACAGGGTCGGCACGTTCACCACGTCGAAGGCGGACCCGCACGGCAGCACCCCGGGCGAGGAGGGATGCGCCTCCCACTGGGCCAGCGTGCTGCGCGGATACGCGGCGGCGCCGGCCAGCCAGGCGGCACCGGCCGCCGTGACGTGTGCCGTCTGGTTCGTGGTCTCGTTCCGCAGAACGGCGAAGAGGCCGGCGTCGGGGTGGGGGGCCTCGCCGTGGTGCAGGGTCGGGTTGTCGGGCAGCCATGCGGTCATACGGGCATGTCTACCGGCAGTGATCAAGCGGATTCCGAGAGTTGCCGGAAACCGGGACAGGCCGGGGTGGAGAGGAGTATCTTGCGCTCGGGCATATGCCAGTGGTTCTACCCGGAGTCGGTCCCGGCCGGGCCGGGCCCCGGGTCCGTGCGGTTCTCAGGGTGTGGAACCGCCCAGCAGGCCCCGGCCGAACTCGACCATCTTCTTCGCGTAGTCCTCGGTCCACTGCGCACGCCGAGCGATGTCCGCGGTCGTGAGCCGGTCGAACCGGCGCGGATCGGCGAGCTGCGCGGCGGCGATCGCCTGGAACTCGACCGCACGGTCGGTCGCGGCGCGGAACGCCAGTGACAGCTCGGTGGCGCGGGACAGCAACTCCTTCGGATCGTCCATCGACTCCAGATCGAAGAAGTGCTCGGGATCGGCGACGGCCGCCGACGGCTCGAAGAGCAGGGGTGCGGGGCGCAGCCGCTGCCGCTCGTTCCGCTCGGGTTGTGGCATGTGGTGTTTCCTCCTTGGGCGGGCCCAATGGCCACCCTCCATTGTCCAACGTCCCGCAAGAGGGCCCGGAGGGACGGTCGGGGGGCGCCGACGGTCCCTGGGCCGGCGGGCGGTCGCGGGCGCCGGGCGACCCGGTGTTCCGCCGGACGCGCCGGCACCGAACGGCTCGCCTCCCAGCCGTCCGGGCCGTAGTCGTCGGCCTCCTCCGGCGGCGTGCCGGACTCCGTGCGGCGGCAGGGTGTTCGCCGGACCCGAGCCCGCAGGCCCGGCGGGGCGCGGCGGTCACGGGCGCCAGGCGACCCGGTGTTCCGCCAGATGCGCCAGCACCGAATGGTTCGCCTCCCAGCCGTCCGGGAACTTCACCGTGACGCCCAGCTGCACCGGCTCCGTGGACGGGTGTTCGTCCAGCAGCTCGGTGACGCCCGCCCGGCAGACCACGATGCAGGCGTGCCGGTGGCGCGAGGCCAGTACGCAGAGCCGGCCCGTCTCCAGGTGGAAGGCGGTGGCGTCCGGGCGGCCGGAGAGCGGGTGCAGGACCACCGTCACGTCGAACTCTCGGCCCTGGAGCCGGTTCGCCGTGTCCACGGCGACGCCCGTCACGCCCAGCTCCGCGAGCGCCGCCCGTACCGCCGCGGCCTGGTCGCGGTGGGCGGTGCCGACCGCGACCCGGTCGGCCGTCACCGGCACCGGGTCCGGCGAGCGCTCGCTGGTCGCCGCGCCGCCCCGGTCCAGCAGCCGGCGCACCACCAGGGCCACCGCGCGTACCGCCTCCGGGTCGGTGCGCGGGGTGTGCCGGGCCGGGAGCTCCAGCAGGCCCCAGCCGGACTCCGCCGCCTCGTCCAGCACCCGGTCCGGGGCCGAACCGTCACAGGCCACGCCGAACGACAGCCGCCGGTCGCCGTGGTCCGTACCGCTGCGGAACGGGGTGTACGGGTAGAACGCGTCCGAGACCAGCGGCGCGGCGGACGCGGGCAGCCGCCACGACACCGGCAGCCGGTGCTGCGGAAGCCTGGGGTTGTGCGCGAGCAGCGTGGAGACCGCACTCGCGGACGGGTCGTACGAGAGCCCCGCCCACTGGTCCGCGCCGACGATCGAGAACGGGTCCAGCTGGCCCGGATCGCCGACGAACAGCGCCCGCTCGAAGAGCCCCGCGACGGCCAGCAGCGCGTCCGAACGCATCTGGTACGCCTCGTCCACGATCGCGTGGCCCCACGGCTCGACGTTCTTCACGTGCGCCCACTTCGCGGCCGTCGAGATGACCACGTCGAGCCCGGCGAGGTCGCCGGCCTTCGCCGACTTCCGTACGTTGGCCAGGCCGTCCAGCACCTTGTCGTACGGGTCCGTGTCGTTGCTGTGCAGCCGGCCCACCGGCAGCCCCGGGTCCTTCTCGGCCAGCCGGACCACCAGGTCGTCGACCTGGGCGTTGGTCTGCGCGACCACCATCAGCGGATGCCCTGCCGAGGCGAGTTCGAGCGCGGCGCGCACCACGAGCGTGGACTTGCCCGCGCCCGGCGGGGAGTCCACGACGATGCCGCGCGACGTACCGCCCAGGGTGTCGGCGAGGATCGCTTCGGTCGCCTGCGCGGCCTGGGCGCCCGGGTCGAATACGGCGGTCACAGAAGGTCCTCCGCGGTCACGGGATCGGGGCTCTCGGCATGCCCGGCGGCACCCGGCGGGCCGCCGTGCGTCCAGGGCGTCTGCTCCGGATCCGGCAGCTTCGGGCCGCCGCGCTGATCGTGCTCGAAGAGCGTCCAGGCGATCCGGTCGCCCGGCTCGGGCACCGAACCCGGGGCCGGCTCCTTGCTCCGGCCCATCCGATCGGTGATCCGCAGCACCAGCGGCGGTGCGCCCCCGTCCTCCGGCTCGGCGTACGCCACGAACTCGGCGGTCTGCGGCCTGCCGTCCAGCGAGCGGTACACCTTGGTGCGCTCGCCGAGATGCGGGCGCTCGTCCGTACGGACCGTGACCAGCGGGCGCGGCGAGGGCCGCTTCGACTCGCTGTACGCCATCACCACCTCCGTCACCTCACCGAAGAACGCCTCACCGGCCAGCCGCCGCCCGGCCAGCACCAGCGGATCGTCCAGCGCCTCCTGGGCCTCCAGCTGGGCCTGCGCCGTCTCCCGCGAGGACAGCTTCTGCGCCGCCGTCACCGCGTCGTCCCGGCGCGGCTGCGGCGGCTCCCCGGAACGCACCCGGTCCCGGTGGCCGGTGAACGACCAGCGGTCCCGGGTCCAGCGGTCCTCGGACCTGGACCCCTCGGGGAGCTCCCCCAGCAGGTCGAGCCCCCGCCACACCGCGTCCCACGTCGGCCGCATCACGCCGGCCAGCAGCGCCCGGATCTCCCGCTCGGCGGCGGTCAGCTCACCGAGCCGGGCATCGGCCGCCAGACCGTCCTCGGCGGCCGCGAGCGAGGTGCGCGCCCGGTCGTACTTCTCGATGGCGGGCGCCAGCAGCCGGTTGTCGAACGCCGGGTCGGTGGCCGGACCGGCCGGCGGGCACAGCAGCTGCCCGTCGCCGTCCCGGTCCAGCTCCGCACGGAGCGCCGCCGAGGCTCCCGACTCGCCCGCCGGGGCGTCGATCCAGGCCAGCAGCGCGCCCAGATGCTGATCCTCCAGACTGCTCTGCCCGGTCGCCCAGTGCCGGTTCAGCAGATCGGTCGCGGCGAGCAGCAGCGAGGAGCCGGGCACCCTGGCCCGCTCCCCGTAGTGCGTCAGCCAGCGGCCCAGCAGCGGAACCCGGGCCGGGGCGGGATACGGGGTGTCCGGATCGTCCTCCGCCGTCCGCCGGAACCGCATCGAGCGGCCCAGCAGCCGGACGAACTCGATGCCCGCCCGGCTCGGCACGATCAGCTGCGGCGCGTCCGCGCACAGCTCGACCTCGACCTTGACCTTCTTCCCGGTCTCCGGATCGGTCTCGTTGCGCTCGGCCGGCTCGACGACGTCCTCGTACGCCTCGATGTGCGGCAGCACCGCCTCGGCCAGCTCGGCGAGGAACGCGAAGCGCAGATCCCGGTCGCGCGGCTGCGAGACCACCAGCAGCCGGGGCGCCTCCCGGTCCGTCCCGACCAGCGCGCCCAGCGGGGCGCCCGCCTCACCGGCCGTGGTCAGCGGGACCAGGACCAGCGGCCGGCCGGTGAGACGGCGGTGCCGGACCGTGGCCAGCGGCTGGGCCCGGCCGCTCTCCACGGCCTCCAGCCGGGCCAGGGTGCTGATCAGTGACATGCCGGACCGCCCGCCAGCGCCTCGGCGCGCAGGGCCGCCGCGCGCCGCAGGGCCGCGACCGTCGGGTCCGCCGGGTCGCCCTCCTTGCCCGCGGCCGCCGCCAGCACCTCGCCCACCGTGGTCAGCCCGCCGAGCTCACCGCGCACACTGCGCCCCAGCGCCTCCACCGCACCGGCCGCGCGGGCCTTCGCCCGGCAGTGGAAGGCCAGCTCACAGGCGGCCAGGCACTCCGGGGCGTACGCCGCGCCGACCGCCTCCACCGCGGCGTCGAGCTGCGGCCGGGGGCACTGGGGGTCGAAGGTGGTGCCCTCGGGCAGGGCCGCCGCGATGTCCTCGATCCGGGTCAGCCTGGTCAGCTGGCGGCGGGTGACCGCGCGCTGCTTGCGCACATCGACGACCGAGGCCGTGGGCAGGTTGGAGAAGTCCTTCGGGCAGACCAGCAGCACCCGGTGGCCGACCTCGGCGCCCTCGGTCAGCTCCGCGATCCGCTCCAGCGCCAGCACGTAGACGGCGGACTGCCGGGCCGCCGCGCCGACCTTCGCCGCGTCGGCCGAACCGTCGACCATGGGGAAGGACTTGATCTCGACGACGGTCCAGGTGCCGTCGGGGTGCACCGCCACCGCGTCCGGCTCCAGATAGGCGGGGGAGCCCGCCACCTCCAGCGCCAGCATCGGGTGGTCCAGCAGCGCCCAGCCGCCCGCCGCGGTCGCCTCCCGCAGCGCCAGCGCGGTACGCGCGGCGCGGCCCTCGGGGCCCGCCGCGGTCAGATTGGGCACCGAGACCTCGTCCGGCGCCGGGCCGCCGCCGCCGAGGCGCTCGTACAGCAGCCGCATCAGCTCCGTACCACCGTCGGCCTTGACCCTGGCCTCGAAGGCGTTGCCCCGGACGAAGGCGAACTGCGACTGTCCGAAGGGGGCCGGGGAGCCGAGCGCCTCGGCCAGCGCGCCCTTGTCCACCCCGGCGCCGTCCAGCAGGGCGCGGCGCCGGCAGCCGGGGTTGGCGGCGAGGGCGGCCAGCGCGCGGGCGTCCAGCGGGCGGGGCGGGACGGCCGGCCCCCGCAGTTCAGCGAGCCGCTGCCGGAGCGTCGTCGCCTGCCGCTCCCGCTCCTGCGCGGGCGCCGGGACCGGTCCGGGGTGCGCGACCGGCCGAGGCGTCTGCGTCGGCCGATGCCGCGGCATCGGTGGAGTCTGCGGAGGTGGTCCGCTGGCCAGGGATTCGCTCACCCGCGGAAGTCTTGCATCCGGCACTGACAATCGGGGACTTCGCTTCCGGGGCGATCCGCGGGAAGCGGTCGGCGACCCGGTCCCGGACCCGGTCCGCGAGACGCATCACGGGCCGGGCCAGCAGGGCCCCGACGCCCATCACGGCGGCGCCCGCGACCGCGTCGAGGAGGTAGTGGTTGGCCGTGCCCATCACCACGAACGTGGTGATCAGGGGGTAGGCGACGCCCGCGGCCCGGACGTACGGGTTCTTGCTGTGGCGCCACAGCAGGATTCCGCACCAGAGTGCCCAGCCGACGTGCAGACTCGGCATCGCCGCGTACTGGTTGGTCATCCCGCCCATGCCGCGCGGGGCGCTGGCCTCCGTGCCCCACCAGCCGTACGAGCTGTACTGCGCCATCGTGTCGACGAAGCCGTACCGGGCCTCCAGCAGCCGGGGCGGGCAGGTCGGCAGCAGCGTGAAGCCGATCAGGCCGAGCAGCGTGGAGGTCATCAGCCAGGTGCGGGCCCGGCGGTACACCTCCTGGCGGCGGCGGAAGAGCCAGACCAGGACGGCCGGGGTGACGAGGTAGTGCAGGGACGCGTACGCGAAGTCGGAGGGTATGCCTATCGAGGGGTGCGCGGTGAGCAGCCGGTTGAGCGGATGTTCGAGGTTGATGTGGAGCGTCTTCTCCAGGCTCAGGATGCTCAGGCCGTGGTCGACGGCGGTGGACACGTCACCGCGCGCCACCAGCCGGCCCGCCGAGTAGGCCCCGTACACCAGGGCCAGCAGCGGCAGCTCGGTCCACCAACGGGGCCTCGGGCGCGGCACGGGTGCGGTGCTGGCATGCTGCATCCGGAAGCTCTCCATCATGTGTTCAAGCGGCCGACGGCGGGCGTTCAACCGTACGGTGTGGATCGGTCGGGGTTCCTCCGGGGTCCGTTCCGGAGCCCCGTGCGCGCAAAGATTTCTCCGCGCAGAGTGGGACGCCGCCCGGGCCCGGGAGGTTGCCTCGCGATCATGTGCGAGATGATGGGAAAACCGGATGATCCGCCTCGTCCCGATCTCCGGCCTCAGATTCTCAGTTCAGGGAGAGCCGTCATGGCACCGCGTATCCTGCTCGCCCGGCACGGCCAGACCGAATGGTCCGTCAAGGGCAATCACACCGGCAGGACGGACATCCCGCTGCTCGACACCGGCCGTGCGGGCGCGAAACTCCTCGGCGAACGGCTGCGGCGCGGGCCGTGGGCGCAGCTGCCGGGCCTCGAAGTGCGCACCAGCCCGCTGGTACGTGCCAGGGAGACCTGCGAGATCGCGGGATTCGGGGACCGGGCCGAGCCCTGGGACGCGCTCATGGAGTGGGACTACGGGGCGTACGAGGGAATGACCCCGGCCGAGATCAAGGCGATCCGCCCCGACTGGTTCATCTGGCGCGACGGGGTGCCGGAGGGCGAGACCCTGGCCGAGCTGTCCGCCCGCGCCGACGAGATCGTGGCGTGGGCCCGCTCCGCCGACCGCGATGTGCTGGTCTTCGCCCACGGCCACATCCTGCGGGCGCTGGGCGCGCGGTGGCTCGGCGAGGACGTGTCGTTCGCGGCGCGCGTCCGGCTCGATCCCACGTCGCTGTCGGTGCTGGGGTGGGCGTACGGCGCCCCCGCGATCGAGCGCTGGAACGACACGGGCCACCTGGACCGGTAGACCGCCGGGAGCTGCGCGGGGGGGGGGGGGGGGCGGGG
>NZ_JBCEWQ010000079.1:0-38960 GCF_038448545.1 Streptomyces sp. CLV115 | reverse complement strand
CCCTCCTACCCCACCGCCCCTCAGCAGCCCGGACCCGAGCCGGCCCGGCGCCGACGGGGCTCGACCATCGCGCTCGTCGCCGTCGCCGTGCTCGTGGCCATAGGCGCGGGCGGATCCGTCTACGCGCTCATGAACGGCAAGCCGCCGGGCCCCACCCCCGGCCCCACCGGCTCTCCGTCCGCCAAGGACACCTCGACGGACTCCCCCAAGACCGACGACCCGTCCTCGCCGGACCCCTCGGCCACCGAGGAGAAGCAGAACGGCGACGGCGCCGTCCCGTCCGGCTACCTCGGCACCTGGTCGGGTTCCATCGAGAACGTGGCCGGCCGCTCCACCCGGAAGCTCGTCATCCAGCAGGGCACGGTCGGCCAGAGCGTCCTCACCCTCACCGCCGACGGCCCGCTCGACACCGGCGGCTCGTACCACTGCGTCTTCCAGGCCGATCTGACCGCGGAACCGTCCTCGGGCGGCCCCATGAGGATCGGCCCCTCCACGGTCACGGTCGGCGAGCCCATGACGTCCTGCACCGCGGGCGGGGCCACCACGCTGACGCTGCTCCCGGACGGTTCGCTGCGCCGCACGAACGACGACAGCGGCGATCAGCTGACGTACACGAAGGACGGCTGATCAGGCCAGGCTGCGCACCGTGAGGCCGATCCCCACCGCGAGGACGGCCAGCGCGGTCAGGACGCCCACGTACGGGGTGCAGCGCCGCAGGGCGGGCAGCCGCCGCTCGCCCAGGGCGGCGAGCCGGTTGCTGCCGCCGGCCAGCAGCAGACCGGCGGAGGTGAGGGTGAGCGCCATGCCGATGCCGTAGCCGACGACCAGCAGGACGCCGAAGAACGTACGGCTGAGCGCGACGGCCCCCAGCAGGACGACCAGCGCGGACGGGCTGGGCACCAGACCGCCCGCCAGCCCGACCCCGAGCAGCGCGGGCAGCCCTTTGCGCCGGGAACGCCCGTGCCCATGGCCATCGCCGTGGTCGTGATCGTGATCGTGGTCGTGGTCGTGGTCGTGGTGATGCCCCGGTCCGTGCGCATGCCCGTGACCGTGCCCATGCCCGTGACCGTACGGAGCCGGGTGCCCCGTCCGCAGTGCGCGCACCGCCGTCACCACAAGTCCCGTGCCCAGCGCCGCGATCACCGCCCCGCTCACCGCCCCCAGCCACCCCAGCAGCCGTTCCCCCAGGAAGCCGCCCCCCGCCGTCAGCACCAGCCCCATCGCCAGCACGCCCGCCGTGTGGGTCACCGTCACCGTCGCACCCACCGCGAACGCGGCCCGCACGCCGCCCTCCTTGCGGGCCAGGCAGGCGGCGACGGCGAGCTTCGCGTGCCCCGGCAACGCCGCGTGCCCGGCCCCCAGGAGCATCGTCAGCAGGACCGCGAGCAGGCCCACCGGCACCGTCAGGTCCCGGCCCGACGTCAGGCCGGTGAGCCGGTTCTCCAGCGCCGGGAACAGAATCGCGCCCCGGTCCACGGCCGGTGCCGCGCCGGGCAGCCGGAACCCGCCTCCGCCCGCCCCGCCCGACGCACCCGGCTCCGTACGGATCCGCGCATCGACCACGTCCGACGACCGGCCGCCGTCCCCACCCGTGGGATAGCTCCGCAGCGCGTCGCTCGAACTGCGCTGCGGCACAGAGGAGTTGACCAGCCGGACTCCGCTCCCGACCGCAGTGATCTCCTTCCAGCCGGTCCGTGCCGCCTCCGCCCCCGAGGCGAAGGCGACCTCGGCCGGCCCGGACAGATCGGTGTCGGCCCGCAGCGCGCACGTCAGCCGGGCGACGGGCAGGCCCGCCGCGCCCTTCCCGTACGTCAGGGAGGTGCGCCCGACGTGCCAGTCGAGCGCCACGCCGCCCACCGACGCCCGGGTCCGCCCGGCCAGTTCCGCGCACCGGGCCCGCGCGCGGGCGGCGGCCTCCGCCGCCGAGACCGTCCCGTCCCGGTCCAGATCGGTGGCCTCCTCGTCCTGGGCGGTGGGGATCTCCGCGCTGTCGACGACGGCCGTGTCCTCGATCCCGTCCGGCGCGAGCCGCAGCCCGTCGTAGTGGTTCAGGCTGAAGTTGCCGAGCGGATGGGCCGGTTGGGCATGCGCCCGCGGCGCCGCGGACAGACAGAGGAGCAGCGCGGCAGCCACCGCACCGCTGATTCGCTTCATCAACAACGCGAGAACTCAGTTCTTTCGGTTCTGCTGTCGGTTCTTCTGCCGGGGGTGCTGCTGGGGCTGCTGCTTCAGCATTCGGGTGGCCAACGGCGCGTGGTACGGCGAGAAGTGCGGGTTCAGGGTGAGCGCCTCCCGCAGATGGCGGTCGCCCTCCGGCAGCCCGAGGGTGTGCTCGATCGCGCCCCGGTGGTACCGGAACAGCGCGTTGCCCCATCCCGTCCGCGCCGCCTGCCGGGCGTACCCGACGGCCTCCGCGTCACATCCCGCACGGTGCAGCGCCCAGCCCAGCGCATCGGCCACGATCACGCTCCGGGCCCGCTTCCACTCCCCGCGCATCAGCTCCACCGCGACCTCCGGTTCGCCGTGGTCGGCCACATACAGGGCGAGATGCGGATCGACCGGCCCGCCGGAGGCACGCAGCAGCCGCACCTGCGCGTCCAGCGCCGCCTTCTCCCCCCGCACCCGATCGCCGCCCCCGCCCAGCTCCACGGCCTCCGCCAGGAACTGCGGCAACGGCGTCCGCGCCACCAGCCGCCGGTACATGTCCAGGGCCTTCGCCGTCTCCCCGCGCACCGCGTGCACCTTGGCCAGCCCGGCCTGCCCGTACGGATACTCGGGGACGGCGTCCACCGCCCGCCGGAAGTGCCGCTCGGCCCGGTCCACCGCACCCTCGTTCCATGCCAGGTCCCCCGACCTGGCCTCCGCGAAGGCGCGTTCCTCGGCGGTACCGGCGCTCTCCACCGCCCTTTGGAGCGCGATCGCGGCGTCCTCGGGCCGGCCGTTGGTCTCCAGGTCGTACGCCGCCCTGCTGTACGCGGCCCCCGCCGGAGCGATGTCCAGCAGCCGCTGCACGGCCGACCTGGCCGCCGGGTAGTCGCCGAGCTGGATCTCCGCATCGGCCAGCACGGCGTATCCGTCCGCCCGGTCCGGTGCCATCCGGGTGGCGCGCAGCCCGAACTCCCGGCCGTCCGCGAACTCGTGGCGGGCGTTGGCCACCAGCCCCTGGCCCGTCACGGCGGCGTAGTTGTCCTTGCGCCTGAGAGCCAGCGAGCGGCGCAGGGCCTCGTCGGCCGCGTCGAGCCGGCCCGCGTCGAGCGTGACGCGGGCCTGTTCGACCTCCGCCCGCGCCAGGCCCGACCAGCCCGTCGGGTCGTCCGGGTAGCGCTCCGTGCGCCTGCGGGCCGTGCCGACGGCGAGGCCGACGGCATCGGGCACCGCCGCGGCCCGCGCGGCGACGGCCGCCACCGGGTGGTTCTCCGTACCGGGACCGAGATACAGCAGTCCCGCCACGCACCCGGCCACGGCCACCGCCCCGCCCGCCACGGCGATCGGACGCCTCACGGGCCCGCGTGCGGGAGGTTGAGATACGGGAACGTGCTCTGCGCGTCGGCGACTTCCAGGGCGACCACCGGCTTCGGCAGCAGTCCGGGCGGCGACGGCTGTGCGGGCTCGCCCTCCAGCATCCGCAGCAGCGGTCCGTCGATGTTGTCGTTGAGCCGGCGTCCGTTGGGGAAGCCCTGCCGGTCGCCGTCGAGCACGCCCATGGCGCGGGGCGCGGCGGTGATCGGCGTCATCAGGTTCAGCCGCAGTTCCTCGGCCGGCACGATGCGGCTCGGGTCCGCGTCCGCGTTCATGGTGTGGGTGTTCAGGTCGTAGCCGAACTTCGAGCCGTTGTCCTGGCCGATGCCCTTCAGGAACAGGGCCTGGATGTCGGTGCGCGGGGTCGCCGGCGCCGGGTACCCCTGGGCCGTCTGGATGCGGTGCGGCGGCACGGGGTCGAGGGTGTCGGCCAGGAACTCGTTCTCCAGGTGGTCGTCCTCGGGCGCCCGCGCCTGGAAGCGGTCCTCGGGCCCGCCCGGCCTGGAGAGGCCGACGGTGGAGCCGTACACCGTGAACGCCAGGTGCGGGTTGCCCTGCCGCGAGACCTGGCGGAACGTCGGCGCCTGCTTCGCCAGGCTGCGGCCGAGGTCCGCCCCCGGCCTGGACACGCTCGCCCACACCCCGATCACCGGGTTGCGTGCCGGGTCGCCCTTCAGCGCCACCTCGCTCTTGGGCACCTGGATGATCAGGCTGTTCACATTGAGCACCGACAGCGGCTGGGCGTCCGGCAGCCAGCCGGGCACCGGCCCCCGCGTCCCGACCGTGTACAGACCGAATACCTGGGTGTCGGCCTTGAACGAGTCCGCGGCCTGGCTCGCGAGGGTCCGCCCGCCACCGGGCAGTTCGCGGATCGCCTGCGAGCGCAGCCTGCCGTAGTCCGGCATCAGGAACCGGCCGGTGTCGGTGGGTGCGGCGATCGCGTCGCTCAGCAGCGTGCGGCTGGTGCCGCCCGCCGTGACCCGCTCCAGGTCGTACTTCTGGCGCACCCCGAGCGAGCGGTCGTCCAGCGAAGTCACCGGCGCGGGGCCGACCTTGGGCCCGAGCCCGAAGGGCCTGCGGTCGTCGTCCCGGAAGGTCCAGCGGTACGTGGTGTCGGGCACCCCGTCACCGTCGGCGTCCGTGTGGATCTCGTACCGCGCGCCCGTCGCGAACGGGTAGTCCACCAGCGCGTTGGCGGCCGTGCCCGGCATCTCGAACGGGCGGACATTCGCGATGAGGGTGACCATGTCGGGGTTGTCCGGGCTGCTGAACGCGTAGACGTCGGTGAGGTCCGCGGCCGTGTCCAGCACGGACGACGGGGCGTCGACGTGACCGCCCGCCTCACTGTTTCCGGTCAGCGGCCCCCACAGCGACGCGGCGGTCAGCGCGGCGGCGGTCGCGGTGAGTGCCGCGAGCCGCCCGCGTGGAAAACGGCGTGGCTGTCGGACAGTTGCGGACATGCGACGCTCCAGTGCTCGGTGGGGAGTGCGCCCAGACTGGTGCGTTGTTGATCATGATGTGAAACGCAGCGCGCCGTTCGCCGCCAATCGCGTGGAGCTTTTCCGCCGGGCGGTCTAAGGACCGTTTCACCGGACGCACAGGTATGCATGGATGGACATGCCCGACGGGCGGCCGAGAACCCTGACGCTTCGACGTCGACCGGCCAACTCGACTTTCCATACAACCTGTTGGGCTGTCCGGACACTTCTGGTCCGGGAACCCCCACGCAGCAACAGACCAGGAAGGCCCCATGAGTATGCGCGCAATCCGCCGTCTCACCGTCCTCGCCGCAGTGGCCGCACTCGCCCTGCCGCTCGGCCTGGCATCGGCCGGAGCAGCCGACTCGAAGTCCGCCCCGGCCACCATCCGCACGGCGGCTGCCGACCCGTTCCCCGGTGTGTACATCTCCCCGTGGGGAGACGCCCAGATCGAGCTCAGCCCGGAACTGCTGGACTGGATGCGGACCGAGGGCATCACGCTCGAAGCCGTCAGCCCGTTCGTGATGGACGCGGACGGCCGGGGCTTCTCCATGCCGATCGGCTCGACGGCGGGCGACGGTCTCGACTCGCAGGGCCGCATCTTCTACCCCGGCGGCCTCAACTTCCGCCACGCCGCCTCGAACAAGACCGTCACGCTGAAGCCGACGTACATCCGCGTCATGCCGACCCCGGGCTACTCCGCCGGAGTCGCGGTGAACGGTGTACCGCTCGCCGACGAGGTGATGGTCGCGGACACGACTCCCGCCGAGGCCCTGCTCGGCGCCCGCCCCAGCCCCACGGGTTTCCGGCTGGAGAAGGTGCCGTTCCGCATCACCGCCGAGGCATCGGAGCTGTTCGCCGCGGTGACCGGCCGTCCGGGTCCGCGCGTCGGCAGCCTGCTCGGCACGCTCACCCCGAACTTCGACTACATCCCGGGCCGGCGCCCGTCGCCCATCGGTTTCCCGAGCTTCTAGCCCTCCCCGGTTCGGCCGGCGTCCGGCCGGTCCCGTTCGCGGGCCGGTCCGGGTGTCGGCCGTTTCGTGCTGCCCAGCAACGCGAACGCCGCGTTGAGCAGCAGCAGCGTATGGACGAACCTGCCCGGCACGGTGGGCGGGTAGTGCCACGTCAGCGGCCACGTCCGGCCGCTCAGCGCCGGGATCGGTACGTAACTGACCCGGCCCGCCGTGGCGTTCAGCTCGGTGGCCCCGGCCGGCCACGTCCTGCGGGCCGTGGTCCCCGCCGGGACGAGGAAGTACACCGCCCGCCGCCCGTTCGACTCGGCGACGACGGGGCCGGGCTCGCCTCCCGTGATCGCCTCCATCAGCAGGGCCAGCCGACGCCCTTCTTCTCCGTCCACGCGCACGGCGTCGAATTGCACGCCCGCTTTGCGCAGTTGAAATCCGGAGTACGGAATCCACTCAAGGTTCAGTTCACTTTTCGGCGCATTCACAGGACCAGTCTCGCCCTTGTTGGCTACCGTTTTACGTGACTGACGAGGGGCGTCGCATACCCGTTGACCTGCGCGAACTCCCCTGGAACACAGTTGAGTTCGGCGGGGCCGGGTAGTGACCGGTTGAGACCGGTTGAGTCGAAAAGGGATCGCAATGGCGCGAGCTGAGAACAAGGAAATGGCGAGTCCGACGGCCAAGTTGGTTGCCGATGTGGCCAAAAAGGCCCGCGTCCGCAGGAAGCTGACCCAGGAACAGCTTGGTAAGGAGATCGGCTTCTCGGCGGCGGCGATCAGCGCGATGGAGACCTGCGCACAGCCCGCGAGCGACGACATGCTGGTGGGACTGGAGCGGGTGCTCGGGGACGGCATGGGCGTGTTCGAACAGGCGCGGGTGTACATGCGGATGGAGGCGTACCCGCCGCAGTTCAAGAACTACGCGCTACTTGAACAAAGCGCGGTCAGGCTTGAGCTGTACGCCGCGTTCGTGGTCCATGGGCTCTTCCAGACGGAGGCGTACGCGCGGGCGCTGATCGGAGGTGGCTACCCAACGCTGTCCGACTCCCGGGTTGAGGAGCTCGTCGAGGCGCGAACAGCCCGCCGGGCACTGTTCGACCGAGAGCCGACGGCACTGATCGAGTTGGTCCTGGAGGAGTCCGTCCTGACTCGGGGCATCGGTAGCGAGGAGATCATGCGGGACCAGATGCGACACCTCGCGAAGTGCGCGCAACGCCGCAACGTCACGCTTCAGGTATTGCCGCTGGACTGCGGACTGAGCGGGGAGCACGCTGGAGACCGAGGAGATATCAACCTGGTCGAGACCCCGAATCACGAACGCCTGCTCTTTCTGGAGGTTCAGGGCGAAAGCCTGCTGATCAGCGATCCCGCCGGGGTGAGCGCGCGCGCCCAGCGGTGTGCAAAGATCCGGTCGCAGGCCCTGGGCCCTCGTGAATCGCTGGGCCTCATCAAGCGGTTGGCAGGAGACGAGGAATGAGCAGCACCCTTAGGTGGTTCAAGTCCAGCTACAGCGACAGTGGCGGCGGCAACTGCATCGAAGTGGCCTTCGGCTGGCACAAGTCCTCGTACAGCAGCTCCAGCGGCGGCGAGTGCATCGAGGTGGCCACCTGCCCCCACTCCGTTCACATCCGGGACTCCAAGGTGCCCGAAGGCCCCACCTTCACGGTCGCTCCCGATGTCTGGAAGACGTTCCTCACCTGGGCGGACTGACGTTTCGCCGGGCCGGGGAGGCGTTCCGCCCCGGCCCCGCATATGTGTAGGACTTGTGGACGCCATGGCATACCCTGCGTTCGTGGGCCGCACCCCTCTCATCTCGGGTGCCACGGCCCTCTCTTACCGTGGGGGTAAATCATTTTGCGTACGCGCAGAATCTCGGCCGCGACCTCGCTCGCGGTCCTCTTCAGCTCAGTGGTTCTGGTCGGCGGGGCGGCGAATCCGGCCGCCGCCGACTCCAGCAAGGTTCTTCCCGTCGCGTCGGTCGGCGACATCGTCGCGGACGGTGTGCACAAGCGGGTCTTCATCAGTGACCCGACCGGCGGCAAGGTGCTCGTCACCGACTACAACGGCGCGGTCATCGGCACCATCGCGTCCCTGCCGGGTGTGACCGGCCTCGAACTCTCCGCCGACTCCGGCACGCTGTACGCCGCCGTGCCGGGCGCCGACGCCATCGTCACCATCGACACGGCCGGGCTCAAGGAGTCCGCCCGGTACGCGACCGGCGAGGGCACCGACCCGAAGCACCCGGCGCTTGCGGGCGGCAAGCTCTGGTTCGGGTACGGGGCGGCGGGCGAGGGCAACATCGGATCGCTCGACCTGTCCGGCGCCGAACCGGTCGTCACCCTGGACCAGGACCAGGACCGCACCTGGTTCTCCGCGCCGACCCTGGCGTCCACGCCCGGCGCGCCGGGCACGCTGGCCGCCGGCATCGAGACGCAGAGCCCCGCGGAACTGGCCGTGTACGACGTCGCCTCGGGGACGGCCACGCGGACCGCGCACTCCTCCGTCGACGGCGGCAACATGCGCGACCTGGCGCTGAGCCCGGACGGCAAGCAGATCGTGGTGGCCAGTGCGGCCCCGTACCTGCACCAGGCGTACAACACGGCGGACCTCACGCGGGGGGCCGCGTACCCGTCCACCTCGTACCCCAACGCGATCGACATCGCCCCGAACGGCACGGTCGCCGCGGGATCCTCCGCCTGGTACGACCCGGACGTCTACGTCTACAAGCCCGACAGCACCACCAAGCCCGTCCGGACGTACGAGTTCCCCAACACCGGGAACAGCAGCGGCGCGGACACCCTGATGGACGCGGGGCTGGCCTGGGCACCGGACACCAGCAGGCTGTTCGCGGTCACCGCGAACAGCCTGGGCGTCCGTTCGCTGCGGGTGCTCACCGACGCCGTGAAGTCCGCGAGCACCGTCACGGTCAACGCCCCGGCGAAGTCCGCGCTGAACAAGAAGCTCACCGTCACCGGCCGGGTGAAGTCCGACGGCGCGTTCCCGGCCGGCTCCAGGGCCACGGTCACCCGCACCGACATCGAGTCGCCCAAGGGCAAGGCACTGCCCGCGGTGGCACTGAAGTCGGACGGCAGCTTCTCCTTCGCCGACACCCCGACCGCCGGTGGCCAGGTCACGTACAAGGTGTCGTACGCGGGCGACGCGACCCACTCCGCGGCCTCCGGCTCCGACAAGGTCGCCGTGCCCCGCACGGTCACCTCGCTGACCGTGAACCACAACAAGGCGCTGTACTCGTACGGCACCGACGTGACGTTCACCGCCCACCTCGGCAAGACGTACAAGAACCGCACCGTCGAGCTGTGGGTGGACCCGTTCGGTCCGGACAAGCCGAACAAGCTGGTGAGGACCGGCAAGGTCGACTCCAGGGGCAACCTGTCGACCAAGGTCGACATGACCCGGGACACCACCGTCACCGCGGTCTTCAAGGGCGACGGCCGGTACACCTCGAAGAAGGTCACGTCGACCGCGTTCGCCAAGGTGAAGGTCTCGACCTCCATCTCGAAGCAGTACAAGACGGCGAAGATCGGCAAGACGTCGTACCGGTACTTCCACAAGAAGACCAACCCGGTCTTCACGACGACGATGACGTACTACAAGAACCGCTCGCACAAGCTGTCCCTGGAGCTGTACTACCAGGGCAAGTGGTACGACGCGGGCTCGCAGTACTTCAAGCTCGGCACCGCCGGGAAGTCCATCGTGACGCTGAACGGCACCCATGACACGGGCTACCGGATGCGCGTCCGCGCCTCGTACGTCAACGGCACCTCGGGCGACACGGTGAACTCGACCACGCACGGCGCCTGGCAGTACTTCATCTTCACGAAGTAACCGCCCGGCGCCCCTGCCCCGCCCCGCGCTACACCAGCGGCTTCGCCGACATCAGAAGGTGCTGGTGAGCGGGGCGACCGCCGTCCGGCAGCGCGTCCCCGGCAGCCGGACGGCCGGTCACCATCGCGCGCTGCCCCGGTCCCATCAGCTCGAAGCGGATCACGGGGGCGTCGAACGAGCCCAGCGCGTCCATCAGATACGCGGGGTTGAAGGCGACCGTGAGGTCCGCGGCGCCCTCCAGCACGGCGGGCAGGCGCTGCGAGGCGACATCGTCCTCGTAACCCGCCTGGAGCAGCACCGAGCCCTCGGAGAAGGCGAGCTGGAGCGGACTGCTGCCCTCCGCGACGACGGCGACCCGCTTGACGGCCTCGACCAGGGGTGCCCGGTCCGTCTCGGCGGTGACCGCGCCGGCCATCGCGAACAGCTTGTCGTGGCGCGGCAGCCGGCCGTCCAGCAGCCGCACCGTCGTACGTGTCCCGGCCTGCTCGAAACCGGCCGAACCGCCGTCCAGGGCCAGGCTGACCAGGCCGCCCCGGCCGAAGGAGCGGGCGATCTCGGTGAGCCTGCGGGCGGAGACCACGACATCGGCCGAGACACCGTCCCGGCCGGGCTTCCAGGAGAGCGTGCGCACCGCGAAGCGGTAGCGGTCCGTGGCGGCGAGCGTCATCCGGTCGCCGTCCAGCGCCAGCCGGATGCCGGTCAGCGTCGGCAGCGTGTCGTCCCGGCCCGCCGCCACCGTCACATGGGCGACGGCCGCCGCGAATTCCTCCGCGTCCACCGCGCCGAGCACCTCCGGCAGCGACGGCAGGGACGGGTAGTCGTCCAACGGCAGCACCGAGAGGCCGAACCGGGCACCGTCACTCGTCAGCGAGAACCGTGAACCCTCGACGGCGCACTCCACCACCTTCTCGGGCAGCACCTTGCAGACGTCGAGCAGCCGGCGGCCCATGACCAGGACCTTCCCGGCCCGTACGGTCTCCGCCGCCACCTCGATGCGGGCGGACGCCTCGTAGTCCAGCCCCGAGATGCTCAGCCGGCCGTCGGCCGCCTCCAGCAGCAGCCCGCCCAGCACGGGGACGGGCGAGCGCGTGGGCAGCACCCGGGCGGCCCAGGCCACGGCATCGGTCAGTGCGCTGCGCTCAATGCGGAATTCCATGGCGGCGGCCTCTCCCCGTCGACTCCGATCGCGGACGCGATCGCGAGCCGACCCTAGGGGCCGCCACTGACAACGGAAGAAGTTGAACGGTTGCGGCCGACGCGACAGCGGCCACCCCCGTGAGCCGCTGCTGTCGCCCCCGTACCCCTCCCCCAAGGGGTGCCGCAACCGTGTTCGGACTCTAGGTCTTCGGGTACGTACCCGAAAGCTTCAATTCGCACTGTGTGGGCCGTGGTGGGTATCAGTCCGCACAATCAAACCGGTAGCCTTGGTTCCGGTTTTCTGGCAGGAGTGGAGATCTTGTGCGCGCGCGGGAACGGGCCGATGACGTACTGCGGATGTACCGGCTGGCCCGGTCCGGCGGATCACAGGAGCTGCTGCGCTGGGTGTCCGGCCGGGCCGCGGGCTGGGCCGGGCTGCTCGACGGGGACGGCACCGTACTGCACGGCGTGACCCGGAGCCAGGACGGTACGGGCGTGAAGGCGGCCGCGCTGGCGCGCGAGTACGCGAAGAAGCTGCCGGGGCTCGACGCCCGCTCCTTCTCCTTCGACCGGGGCACCCACACCGCGCTGCTCTTCCCGCTGGACGGAGCGCCGGACGCCGCCGCCCCGATCCTGGCCGTGGTCGCGCCCCACCCGCTGCCGGACGGGCTCGCCATCCTGCTCGCCGATGTGTCGATGCCGCTCGCCATGTGCTGGGCGGCGGAGGCCGTGGAGCGCAGGCGGCGGCGCGTGGACCTCGCGGAGTCCCGCAGCAGGGAAGCGGTACTGCATCTGCTCATGACGGGTCAGCTGTCCATCGCGCACCAGGTGGCGGGCGCGCTGAAGCCCCACCTGCCCGACCCCGTCCGGGTGTACGTCGTGGAGTGTCCGGCCGGCCGCCGGGACGAGGTGGCGCGGATCTGCTCGGAGCTGTCCGGCGGCCGGTCCTGGATCGTCCGCTGCCCGGTGTACGCCCGCCATCTGATCCTCGTCGTGCCGGCCGACGCGGGTCTCGCCGAACGGCGGCTCGGCATCCGGGTCGCCGAGGCGGTCACCGAGTGCGTCGCGGGGGTGAGCGAGGACGTCCCGCTGGCCGACACCGCCACCGGCTACCGCCAGGCGTTCCACGCGCTGGCCGTGGCCCGCGGGCTGCCCGCCCGGCACGCCCGCTTCGGCTCGGCTCCGGACCCGGCCGTGGCCGCCGGGGCGGCCGGGGCGCGGTGGGCGGACGAACTGCTGCACCCGCTGCTCACCCATCTCCCGCGCCGCAGCCAGGATCCGGGCAGCCAGGAGCTCGCGGCGACGCTCACCTCCTGGCTGGCCTTCTCCTCGCACGCGACCCAGCATCTGAAGATCCACCGCAACACCCTGGCCGCCCGGCTGCGGCTGATCGGCGAACTGCTCGGCCTGGACCTGAACCGGGTCGGCGACCAGGCCGCCCTCGACCTGGCCCTGCGGATCCGTGCCACCCCCACCGCGCCCGGCAGAACCGGCCGGGACCAGCGGGCGGACCGGCCGCCGCTCGGCCTGGACGACGTCCTGGGCGTACCCGCCGTACAGCAATGGGCGGACCGGCAACTGCGCCCGCTCACCGGCCCCGGAACGGCGAAGAGCTCCGCCGACCCGCGGGAGACCCTCCGCGTCTGGCTGGCGTGCGAGGCCCAGCTCGCCCCGGCGGCGGAGTCGTTGGGGATCTCGGTGCCGGGTGTCCGCAAGCGCCTGACCCGGCTCGAATCGGTTCTGGGCCGTTCACTGCTCCAGACGCCGAGCGCCCGTTACGACCTGTGGCTCGCGTTCCGGGCCCTGGACCTCGCGGAGCCCGGCGTCGCCCACTGACCCCGGAAGGGGCCGCTGAACCCGGAAGGGGGCGTGTCCGGCCGGAGCCGGGCACGCCCCCGCCGGGTGGGGGACAGTGGGGGCCGCGGGTCAGCAGCTCAGGTTGGAACCGGGGGTGGTGCCGAGGATCTGCACGAACGCCTGGTAGCGGTCGATACGGCTCTGGACCTGGGAGGGGTTGCCTCCGTTGCACTCCAGGGTGCCGTTGATGGAGCGGATGGTCTCGCCGAACCCGGCGCCGTTCACCATGGCGTTGTGGGCGGTCATCGTGCCGGGGCCGTTCTGGGTGTTCCAGTACCAGAGGCCGGTCTTCCAGGCGACCGAGGCGTTCTGCTCGACCAGGTACGGGTTGTTCAGCAGATCGATGCCGAGCGCGTCACCGGCGGCCTTGTAGTTGAAGTTCCAGCTGAGCTGGATCGGGCCGCGCCCGTAGTACGCGGCCTGGCCGGCCGGGCAGCCGTAGGGCTGGCTGCTGTCGCAGTAGTGCGGGTAGTTGGACGTGTTCTGCTCGACCACGTACACCAGACCGCCCGTCTCGTGGCTGACGTTGGCGAGGAACGCCGCCGCCTCCTGGCGCTTGACGGTGTCGCTGCCGGTGTTCGCGAAGCCCGGGTACGCGCTCAGGGCCGCGGTCAGCCCCTCGTACGTGTAGAACGAATTCCGGTTCGGGAACATCTGGTTGAACTGCGCCTCGCTGACGACGAAGCCGGACGGGGTGCCCGGGTCCGTGCCGCCGTCGCCACAACTGCCCTGGTCCGCCCAGACGTCGGAGCTGCCGGGGGTCTCGTTCTGGGTCCACCACTTGGCGGTCCAGTTGTGTCCGTTGTAGGAGGCGGATCCGCCCCCGGTGTAGACGGACGAGGAGCTCCAGGGGGTCGCGCAGGCGGCCGCCGCGGCGGCGTTGGCCGCGGTGACCGCGGGGAGGAAGACGATCGTTGCGGCGACCGCGGCCAACGCGGTCAGCAGGCCCATGACGCGCCTGATCATGCGATCACTCCTTCGGTGCGGCGCACCGGTCCGAGCGGTGCGCCGCCATGGGGGGTTGCCCGTCACTCAAGCGGCACTGGTCTGAACCTGTCAAGGTCTAGACCAAGAGAGGTGTCCACACAGGGAAGCATCCGGGGGCGCACGGACGGCGCATCGCA
Source organism: Streptomyces sp. CLV115 (assembly GCF_038448545.1). NCBI lineage: Bacteria > Bacillati > Actinomycetota > Actinomycetes > Kitasatosporales > Streptomycetaceae > Streptomyces > Streptomyces sp. CLV115. The sequence goes on along the minus strand of NZ_JBCEWQ010000079.1, from coordinate 25,035 downwards.
CGCATCGCGCACCGACGCCCGGCGGTGCGCCGCACCGATCGCATGACGGCGTACGACGAGGCGTCACGTCCGTCATGCGACGGCGTACGACGGTGCTTCACGCCCATCACGTGACGGCGTACGACGATGCGTCACGCCGATCACGTGACGGCGCACGACGGTGCATTACGGCACGTCAGCAGGTCAGTCCGGAGCCCGGTGCCGTCCCGAGTACGGATGTGATCCGCTCGTACTTGGCGACCCGGGCCGCGACCGAGGCGGGGTTGCCGCCGTCGCACTCCAGGGCCCCGTTGAGCGAGCGGATCGTCTCGCCGAAGCCCGCACCGCCGACCATCGCCTCGTGCGAGGTCATCGTGCCGGGGCCGTTCTGGGTGTTCCAGTACCAGAGCGCGGTCTGCCAGGCGACGGACGGATCCCGCTCGACGAGCCAGGGGTCGTCGAGCAGATCGAGGCCGAGCGCGTCGCCCGCGGCCTTGTAGTTGAAGTTCCAGCTGAACATGATCGGGCCCCGGCCGTAGTACGCCTTCTGCCCGGCCGGACAGCCGTACGGTTGGCTGTAGTCGCACTTGCGCCAGTAGTTGTCCTCGTTGATCTCCTTCACGTACTGGAGCCCGACCGACTCGAAGTCCGCGTGGGTCAGGAACGCCGCCGCCTCCCGGGCCCGGGTGGCCGGCGTGCCGGTGTTCGCGAAGCGCGGGTAGGCGTGCAGGGCGTCGATCAGACCCTGGTACGTGTAGAAGGGGTTGCGGTCCGGGAAGATCTCGTCGAACTGCGCCTCGCTGACGACGAAGTCCGAGACCCCGCCCGTGCAGGCCCCCTGGTCGTCCCAGACGCCGGTGGCGCCCGGATTCTCGTTCTGCGTCCACCACTTGGCCGTCCAGTTGCGGCCGTGGTGCGAGACCGTGCCGCCGGCCGTGTAGGCGGTCGACGCACTCCACAGGGGCGCGCACGGTGCGGCCGGCCGGTCGGTGGTGGCGGTGGCGGTGGCGGTCGGGGTGAAGGCGGCCGTCGCGAGGACGGTACCCAGCACGACCGGAAGGCCCTTGGTCCTTGCCGTCCTCAGTGCCGTCCTCAGTGCCGTCTTCAGTGTCGTCTTCAGCGCTGCTCACTCCTTCGACAGGGCACGCCGAACCCCTCGGCGGGCCGTCCGGATGTCCCGCCACTCAAGCCCCACTGGTCTGGACCTGTCAAGGTCTGGACCAGCCGGCGAACAACGGGCGAACACCACTCGACAGGACCCTCCCGGCACCCCCAACTCCCTTGCTCCGTACGTACGGTGGCCAAAGGTTTCTCAAGGGGGTGCGAGGACCGTGGAGTGGCTCAGCGCCGAGAACATCGTGGCCGTGGCGACCGCCGTGCTGGGGGTCCTGGCCTCCATCGGGGTGCTCTGGTACGAGCGCCGGGTGCCCCGCCGCAAGCGGATCGGCTACCGCGTCCAGATGGACACCCCGATCGGCAGCGAGGCGGGTCTGGGACGGGCCAATGTGCGGCTCGGCCTCTTCGGCGAGACGCCGGACATGGACGATGCCACGCTCGTCCTGCTCAGGATCGAGAACGACGGCTCGCAGTCCATCGCCGACAACGACTACACCGGACGCGGACTCCACGGGCTGACCGCGGAGTTCATCGGCCGCACGGTGCACAGCGTCGCGGTCACGCACGCGCCCGGCGCCGACCATCTGATGGAGCACTTCACCCCGGACGGCGGGCTGCGCCAGAGCGGCTCACGGATCCGGCTGCCGCGCGTACCGCTCAACCGGGGTGAGCACTTCAAGCTGCTGGTGCTGCTCACCGGGGCGGCCGTGGACAGCCCCATCCGCATCATCGGCGGCATCCAGGACGGCGAGGTCGGCCCCAACCGGGCGGTCCGCCCCGACGACAAGCCTCCGCTGTTCGGCCCGGCCGCCCGGCTGATCACCGTCGCGCTGACCGTCTGCGTCGTCACGCTGGCCTCGATCATCCTGGTGCGCGACGACACCCCGCCCCCGATGGGCTGCCGGCGCGGCACACTGGTCGTGACCGGCTCCACCGCCTTCAGGCCGGCCCTGCTGGACCTGGCGAAGAAGTACGAGCAGGAGTGCGAGGGCTCCGACATCCGCGTGCAGGCGCACGGCAGCAACGCCGGGATACGGGACCTCGCGGACCGGGGCGCCGAGGCCGGGAAGTCCGGCTCACCCGCCGTGATCGCCTTCTCCGACGGACCCAGGCCGGACGGCTTCCCGCAACTGAGCGAGAGCCGGGTCGCCGTCTCGCTCTTCCGCCTCGTCGTCAACGACCGGGTGGGGCTGAAGAACCTGAGCCTCACCGACGTCCGGCGGATCTACCGCGGCGAGATCCGCAACTGGAAGACCCTCGGCGGCCCCGACCTGCCCGTGCTCCTGGTCAGCCGGGACGCCAACTCCGGCACCCGCGAGGTCTTCCAGCGCCGCGTGCTCGGCCACAACGAACCGGCCCAGTCGTCCCGCGACTGCACCACCAAGGACGACGTACGGGCCCGGGTGGTGCGCTGCGAGCTCGACTCCACCGAACAGGTCCTGGCCATGGTCGGCCGGCGCGACGGCGCGATCGGCTACGGCGAACTGCGCCAGGGCACACCGCTGCGCGGAGCCCACCCGCTCGCCATCGACGCGGCCACCCCGTCCGCCGACACGATCGGCGCCGGCAGCTACCCGTACCGCGAGGTCGAGTACGCCTACACCTACGGCCGCCCGCCCACCGGCTCACTGACCGCCGGCTTCCTGGGCTACCTCACCCGGGGCGACGGCCAGGACGTGATCCGCGCCCGCGGCCACCTGCCGTGCGCGACGCCGCAGGCGCTGCGGATCTGCGGCGAGGGGTGAACGCGCGAAGGGGCCGGGGCGGCTCTTGCGGGCCGCCCCGGCCCCTTCGTTCCGTCCCGCCTACAGGAAGGAGTTGATCTCGATGGTCTCGGTGCGGCCGGGGCCGACACCGATCGCGGAGATCGGCGCGCCGGACATCTCCTCCAGCGCCTTCACGTACGCCTGCGCGTTCTTCGGCAGGTCACCGAAGGTCTTGGCCTTCGTGATGTCCTCCGACCAGCCCGGCAGCATCTCGTAGACCGGCTTCGCGTGGTGGAAGTCGGTCTGGCTGTACGGGAGCTCCTCGACGCGCTTGCCGTCGATCTCGTACGCCACGCACACCGGGATCTGCTCCCAGCCGGTCAGCACGTCCAGCTTGGTGAGGAAGAAGTCGGTGAGACCGTTGACCCGGGTCGCGTACCGCGCGATGACCGCGTCGAACCAGCCGCAGCGACGGTCACGGCCGGTGGTGACACCGCGCTCGCCACCGATCCGGCGCAGCGCCTCGCCGTCCTCGTCGAGCAGCTCCGTCGGGAACGGACCGGCGCCGACGCGGGTGGTGTACGCCTTGAGGATGCCGATGACCCGGCTGATCTTCGTCGGGCCCACGCCGGCACCGGTGCAGGCGCCGCCCGCGGTCGGGTTCGACGAGGTGACGAAGGGGTACGTGCCGTGGTCGACGTCGAGCAGCGTGCCCTGACCGCCCTCGAAGAGGACGACCTTGCCCGCGTCGATGGCGTCGTTCAGGATCAGCGTCGTGTCGGCGACGTAGGGCTTGATCTGCTCCGCGTACTGGAGCATCTCCTCGACGATCCGGCCGGACTCGATGGCGCGGCGGTTGAAGACCTTGGCGAGGAGCTGGTTCTTCTGCTCCAGGGCCGCGTCGACCTTCTGCTCCAGGATCGACTCGTCGTAGAGGTCCTGGACCCGGATGCCCACGCGGTTGATCTTGTCGGCGTACGTCGGGCCGATGCCACGGCCGGTCGTGCCGATCTTGCGCTTCCCGAGGAACCGTTCCGTCACCTTGTCGATCGTGACGTTGTACGGGGTGATCAAATGGGCATTACCGCTGATCAGCAGCTTGGACGTGTCCACGCCGCGGTCGTTCAGCCCACTCAGCTCGGAGAGCAGGACGGCCGGGTCGACGACGACACCGTTTCCGATGACCGGGGTACACCCCGGCGAAAGGATTCCGGAGGGGAGGAGATGCAGTGCGTACTTCTGGTCACCGACGACCACCGTATGGCCGGCGTTGTTGCCGCCTTGGTAGCGCACCACATAGTCCACGGATCCACCGAGGAGGTCGGTGGCCTTTCCCTTGCCCTCGTCACCCCACTGAGCACCGAGCAGCACAAGTGCGGGCACAGGCGTACACCCCTTCCGGGCGGGGCATGTCCAAGGTCAGGGGGCGTACGTAAACGTCGTACATGCCGTACGACGATGTACGACAAGGCCTGAACCGTCGAACCGGGTGCCCCGGAATAGACGAAGCCCCTGGCGCAATAGCGCAAGGGGCTCTTGCACCAAGATGCTACCCGAGGAAGGACCGAGGTGTCGGCTGCCCAGCCCCCCGGCGACGGTGCGCACCAGCTGCTGGTGGTCATCGACCCGGTCGCCCGCCGGACCGACGGCGAGTCCGTGCGTATCGCGAAGGACGTGCTGAGCGCCGGTTCGCACGCCAAGATCTGCCTGCCCGACGGGCCCGAGGAATTCGCCAGGGCCCTGTCCCGCCGGGGTGGCCGGCGGCCGGTGGTGGTCGGCGACGACCGTGCGCTGCGGCGGGCGGTGGCCCAGCTGCACCGGGAGCGGGAGCCGGGCGGGAGCGTGCTCTCGCTGATCCCGGTGGGCACCGCCGCCGCGCTGGAACTGGCTCAGTCGCTCGGCGTGCCCATGGGTGCGGTGGCGGCGGCGCGCACCGCGCTGGACGGTGCCGTGCGCAGGCTCGACCTGCTGGTCGACGACAGCGACGGCGTGGTCCTGGGCGCGCTGCACATCCCGGCGATGAGCACGCTGCCGGGCGGGGCCGCCGCGCACACGGGGGTCACGGCGGTCTGGGACACCTGCCGCAATCTGGTCCGCACCCTGGTCCGCCCCGTCCCGTCGGCACCCGCCGCCCCGCCGCCCACGCACCGGCTGCGGGTCGAGGCCGACGGCGTGCTGCTGAACGATCTGGACCACCCGGTCGAATCGGTGACGGTGACCTCGCGCTGCGGTGACGGAGGTCTCGCGGAAGTGGTCATCCGCCCGCCTTCGGCCGATCCGGTGACGACGGAGGCGAAGGCCGTCACGGTCTCGGGCGCGGACTTCCGCTACCGGGCGGACATACAGGTCGGCGGGCCGGTCCGGACGAGGACCTGGACGGTGCGGGCGGGGGCCTGGGGACTGATGCTGCCGGTGGCGCAGGGGTGACGGACGACGGGACGACGGGGTGACGGGACGACGGGATGACGGGATGACGGGGTGACGGACGTTTCGGCCTCTCGCGCACCGTCGGTCACCTACGCCGCGCTGGCCGCCGTGGCGGAGTCCCAGGCCGGGCGGCGGGGACCGGCCACGGCGAAGCCACGGCCGGTGGGCGATGTGCGGGCGGGGCGGGCGGTGACCTGGTGGCGGGTGCCCCTGCTCCGGCGGATCAGCGGGATCGGGCGGACCTCGGGGCTGCTCGGGTACACCGTTGTCGTGGCCGTGGTGTGCGCGGCCACGGGGGCCGACTCGGTCCCGGGCGCGCCGAGGGCCCTCGCGGTCCTGACCGGGATCGTTGGCGCCTACTGGGCCTGGCGGACGTTCACCTCGGGCATCCCGTCGGCGCGCCGGACGGCCCGTGCGGCCACTGCTCCGGGGGGCCGGACACGGCGGTACACGCTGCTGTTCGACGCCGGAGACGCGGCCGAGGGGCCCCTGCTGGTGATCTTCCCGGCCGAAGGGGCGGACGCGCTGCCGGAGGGGCTGGCCCGGATCGTGCCGCCGGGGCCGGACAAGTGCCCCTGGGCGGGGCTGCCCGCGCCGGCCGGGACCGTCGAGCTGCGCGGGTGGCCGGACGGGGAGCGGGTGGTCGTCGCCTGGATCGAGGGGCGGCCGTACTGGCCGCAGGACGTGTACCAGGACGTCGACCCGTCCGACCCCGAGGCCCTCGAAGCGGTGGCGGAGCTGCTCCCCGGCCCGATGTGACGTTCACCGGCCTCGTGCGGCGCTCACCCGCCTCGTGCGACAGCCACTGGCCTGATGCGACGGCCGCCGGCCCGTGCGACGGTCACCGGCCCGATGCGGGGGTCGCCCGCCCCGGGTGACGGTCACGGCCCGACGCGACGGTCACACGGGGCGGTTCGGGAGGTCGAGCGTCTTGCGGTGCTCGTGCCAGCGGCCCATCATCCCGACCAGCTCCGCCTGCAGGAACTCGAAGAACGCCACCGTCTCGGCGATCCGGGCACCGGCCGGGGTGTCCTCGCCCAGGATGCGGACGCCCTCCTTGAGGGTGTTCTCCCAGCGGGTCAGCACCCGGTCCCGGCTGGCGAAGGTGGAGAACCAGACCTCGTCGATCAGGCGGTAGCGGTCGCGGCGCGAGCCCGGGTCGCGTTCGCGGCCGACCATGCTGACCTGCGTGAGGTAGCTGACCGCGCCGGACACGGCCGCCGGGCTGATCTGGAGCGCCACGGCGAGCTCGGCGGAGGTCATGGACCCGTCGTCGTCCGCGAGGAGCGCGGCGAAGACGCGGGACGCCATCCGCTGCATCCCCGCCTCGGTCATCTCGGACGCGAACCGCTCCACGAACCGTGCCACGGCCTCCTCGTCCCGCCCTGAGCGCGTGTTCTCTTCGGTCTCGCTGGTCATCGCCCGATCGTCTCCCCTGATCTCCGGCCCCCGGTCTTTCGGCCCTGCCGTGACATCAACTTTATACGCTTCCTTAACTTCACAAATTTGTGAAACTAGCGTAGCTTCAAAACATGACGAAGGCGATCACGGTGGCCGGACTGCACAAATCGTTCGGTCGCACACACGCGCTGGACGGCCTCGACCTCACCGTCGAGACCGGCGAGGTCCACGGCTTCCTCGGACCCAACGGATCCGGGAAGTCCACCACCATCCGGGTGCTGCTGGGGCTGCTGCGGGCCGACTCCGGCGCCGCCCAGCTGCTCGGCCGCGACCCGTGGCACGACGCCGTGGAGCTCCACCGGAAGGTGGCGTACGTCCCGGGTGACGTCACGCTGTGGCGCAACCTCTCCGGCGGCGAGGTGATCGACCTGTACGGGAGCCTGCGCGGCGGCCTCGACCTGACCCGGCGCGCCGACCTCGTCGACCGGTTCGAGCTCGACCCCACCAAGAAGGGGCGCACGTACTCCAAGGGCAACCGCCAGAAGGTCGCCCTGGTCGCCGCCTTCGCCTCCGATGTGGATCTGCTGATCCTCGACGAGCCCACCAGCGGACTCGACCCGTTGATGGAGGAGGTCTTCCAGGACTGCGTGGCCGAGGAGCGTGCGCGCGGGCGGACGATCCTGCTCTCCAGCCACATCCTCAGCGAGGTCGAGACGCTCTGCGACCGGGTCAGCATCATCCGCCAGGGACGCACGGTCGAGACGGGCTCGCTCGCGGACATGCGCCACCTGACACGTACGAACATCAGCGCCGAGCTGGCCGGGGCACCCGACGGGCTCGCCCGGCTGCCCGGCGTCCACGACCTCGACGTGCAGGGCCTGCGGGTCACGCTCCAGGTCGACACCGACAAGCTGGACGCCGTCCTCAAGTCGCTGACCGCCTCCGGCGTCCGGACGCTGACCAGCACTCCGCCCACCCTGGAGGAGCTGTTCCTGCGCCACTACGCGTCGGACGCCACGGACACCGCCGGCAGCGACGAGGGCGCGGGGGTGGTGGCGCGATGACCACCGTGACCATGACCACCCCGGCCGGTGCCCGGCGTCGGACCGGGGCCACCGCCGGGCAGCTCGCCGGGACGTGGCGGCTGCTGCGGCTGGCGCTGCGGCGCGACCGGATCATGATGCCGGTCTGGGTGCTCGTGCTCGGCGGCTCCTTCTCCTCCGTCGCCGGCTCCCTCGCCTCGATCTACGGCACCGCCGGACAGCGCGCCGAGCTGGCCGCGTCGATGAACGGCAACAGCTCGCTCCGCGCCATGTACGGACCGGTCTTCGGCGACTCGGTCGGCGGGCTCGTGAGCTGGCGGATGGCCTCCTTCGGGGCGGTGCTGGCGGCCGTGATGAGCCTGATCGTCGTCGTCCGGCACACCCGGGAGGAAGAGGAGACCGGCCGTCAGGAGATGCTCTCCTCCGCGATGGTGGGGCGCCGCGCCCCGCTGACCGCCGCCCTGCTCGCCGCCGTGATCGCCAATGCGGCACTGGCCCTGGTCATCGCGGCGGGCCTGGCGGGATCGGGCGCGGGCGGTGCCGGGGCGGTGGCGCTCGCCCTGGCGGTCGCCGGGACGGGGGTGCTGTTCGCCTGCACGGCGGCGATCGCCGCGCAGTTCACCGAGAGCGCCCGGCTCGCCAAGGGGCTCACGGCGGCGGTGATCGGTGCCGCGTTCGTCCTGAAGGCGGCGGGCGATTCGGCGTCGGACGACGGCTCGTCCGTGCTGACCTGGCTCTCCCCCATCGGCTGGGCGGAGAACGTCCGGGCGTACGCGGACGAGCGCTGGTGGGTGCTGTTCGGCTTCGCGGCGGCCGTCGCGGTGCAGGCCGCCCTGGCCTACGGGCTGGCCGGGCGGCGCGATGTCGGGATGAGCTTCCTGGCGACGCGACCGGGGCCCGCGCGGGGGCGGATCTCCACGGCGTCCGGGCTCGCGCTGCGACTCCAGCGCGGTGCGCTGACCGGGTGGACGCTCTCCTTCGCGGTGGTCGGTGTCGCCTTCGGCGGGCTTACCGGCGGGGCGGCCGATCTCGTCGGCGACAACGCGAAGACCCGGGAGATCTTCGAGCGGATGGGCGGACAGGCCGGGCTGACCGACGCGTTCCTCGCCACGATGGTCTCCGTGCTCGGGATGGTCGCGGCGCTGTACATCGTCGCGTCGGTGCTGCGGCTGCACGGCGAGGAGACCGCCGGGCGCGCCGAGCCGGTGCTGGCGGGCGGGGTGGGCCGGATCGGCTGGGCGGCCGGTCATCTGGTCATCGCGTTCGGCGGGGCGGCCCTGCTCATGGCGGTCGGCGGCCTCGGCCTGGCCGTGGGCTACGGCCACGAGCTGCCGGCCGTGCTGGGTGCGTCGCTGGTGCAGCTGCCGGCGATCTGGCTGCTGGGCGGGGTGACGGTCCTGCTGTACGGGGCGTTCCCGAAGGCGGCAGTGGCGTCCTGGGGCGTCGCCGGGATCTGCCTGGCGCTGGGATGGCTCGGGCCCGCAGTGAACATGCCGCAGGCCGTGATGGACATATCGCCGTTCACGCACCTGCCGAAGCTGCCCGGCGGCACGGGAATGGAATGGGGCCCGGTGCTCGCGCTCACCGCCGTCGCGGTGGTGCTGGTCGGGGCCGGGGTGGGGGCATTGCGCAGGCGCGACGTCCTGACGTGACGGTGACGCGGGGCGGGAGTCCGACGGAAGTACCGGTTCCGGGTCCTGATGTGATGGTGATGCGGGGCGGGAGTCCGACGGAAGTACCGGTTCCGGTACCGGCACCCGGGGTGCAACCCCGCCGTGGCCTCCCCACGTCCCTCCCTTCATGGAGAACCGAAGCGGAACCGCCCGTGAAGCCGTCCGTGGGATCGCCGGATGCCTGGTCGTCGCCGGGGGTGCGGCCGCCGGCATGCTTGTCTGGGCGCCGTACGGCAGGCGCGGCATCTTCGGCGGCTTCGAGGGTGTGACGGAGTGGAACGTGCTTTGGCTCGGGCTGCCGGTCATGACGCTTGGCGGCATCACGGCCGGGCTCACCCTCGTCGCCCTTGCGGGGCGGAAGTGGCGGGGGGCGCTCGGGGCGGCGGCGGCACTCGCCGCCCTCACCGGCTTCGGGGTGGCCTTCGACGTACTGGAGGGCCCGCCCCCGGTCTGCGACCCGGTGTGCTGAGCGGGAGCGGACCGGGCCGGACCGGAGGCGGACCGGAAGCAAACCGGGGCCGGACCGGGGCAAACCGGAGGCGGACCAGGGCTGAGTGCCCGGGGCCCGTGTCCCGGTCCGTGTCCCGTTCGGCCCCTGGTCCGTGTCCCGCTCAGCACACCGGCCCGTGTTCCGCTCAGCCCCCGGCCCATATCCCGTTCAGCACACCGGCCGTGTTCCGCTCAGCCCCCGGCCCGTGTCCCGTTCAGCACACCGGCCGTGTTCCGCTCAGCCCCCGGCCCGTGTTCCGCTCAGCCCCCGGCCCATATCCCGTTCAGCACACCGGCCGTGTTCCGCTCAGCCCCCGGCCCGTGTCCCGTTCAGCACACCGGCCCGCTCCCCGGTCCCGCTCACAGCTCCACGCGGAGTTCCTTCAGGCCCCTGATCACATAGCCCGGGTTCCACTCCGGCTCGGCCGCCAGCCTCATCCCGGGGGCGCGGCGCAGCAGTTCGCCGAAGGACGCGGCCAGTTCGACCCGGGCCAGCGGGGCGCCCAGGCAGAAGTGGATGCCCGCGCCGAAGGTGATGTGCGGGTTGTCCTGCCGGGACAGGTCCAGGGTGTCCGGGGCGTCGAAGCGGGCCGGGTCACGGTTGGCGGAGCCGAAGAGCAGGGCCACCTCCGAGCCGCGCGGGACGACCGTGCCGTCGATCTCGATGTCGTCGAGGACCCAGCGCTCGAACATCTGCAACGGGGTGTCGTACCGCATCAGCTCCTCGACCGCCGTCGGCAGCAGCCCGTGATCGGCCCGCAGGGCCGCCAGCTGTTCGGGGTGGCGCAGCAGCGTCCACCAGCCGTTCACGGTGGTGTTGACGGTCGCCTCGTGGCCCGCGTTCAGCAGCAGCACACAGGTGGAGATCATCTCCTGCTCGCTCAGCCGCTCCCCCTCGTCGTGGGCGGCGATGAGCGCGGAGATCAGATCCGTACCGGGGTTCTTGCGCCGCTCCTCGATCAGCTCGCGCAGATACCCGGAGAAGTCGAGCGAGGCGCGGACGGCGGCCCGGGCGGTCTCCTCGGACGGGTTCAGCTCGAACATCCCGCAGATCGCCGCCGACCAGGGCCGCAGCGGGCCCCGGTCGGACTCCGGGATGCCGAGCATCTCGGCGATGACGGCCACCGGCAGAGGCTCAGCGACCGCCGTGAGCAGATCGCCGCCGCCCGCCTCGACGAAGGAGTCGACCAGTTCGGCGGCCAGCCGCCGCACGGTCGGGACGAGCCGCTCGACCGTACGCGGGGTGAACGCCTTGGAGACCAGGCGCCGGATCCGGGTGTGGTCGGGGGCCTCCAGATCGAGGAGCCCCTGCCCGTTGAGGGTGTGGAAGGGCTCGTGCTCGGCGGGCGGCGGGGTGCGGCCGAACTCCTCGTGGGTGAAGCGGTGCAGATACGTGCGGCCGAGGCGGCGGTCGCGCAGCAGCGCGGACACGTCCGCGTGGTGCGGGACGAGCCACTGGTCGGTCGGCTCGAAGTGGTGCACCCGGCCGGTGGCGCGCAGTGCGGCGTAGGCGGGGTACGGGTCGGCGACGAAGGCCGGCGACCAGGGGTCGAAGGGGGCATCGGCCGCGGAACGGGGAGACGGGTGCATAGCCGGACGCTAACCGCACCCCGCCCCCACCGGCCACCCCTCACAACGGCCTGAGCAGGCGCGACCACTCAGAGCAGCGGGCCGGGGCACGACGCTCAGGACAGCGGCCCCTCGCCCGCCCCCTCAGAACGTCCTGAGCCGTGCGCGAACCCTCAGCGCCCTCTCAGGACGGCGTGACCAGCCGGGCCTCGTACGCGAAGACGGCCGCCTGGGTGCGGTCGCGCAGCCCCAGCTTCACCAGGATCCGGCTCACATGCGTCTTGATGGTGGACTCGGCGACCACCAGGTGCGAGGCGATCTCGGCATTGGACCGGCCCTGCGCGATGAGGACGAGCACCTCCGTCTCGCGCTCGGTGAGATCGCCGATCCGGGCCAGCGCGGTCGAGCGCGGGGCCTCCGCGAGCTTCGAGAACTCGTTGATCAGCCGCTTGGTCACGGTCGGCGCGAGCAGCGCCTCGCCCGCGGCCACCACCCGTACCCCGTCCGCGAGCTGGCGCGCGGAGGCGTCCTTGAGGAGGAAGCCGGACGCGCCGGCGCGCAGCGCCTGGTACACGTACTCGTCGAGGTCGAAGGTGGTCAGCACCAGGACCTTGGCGTCCGCGTCGGCGGCGACGATCTCGCGGGTGGCCTCGATGCCGTTGAGTTCCGGCATCCGGATGTCCATCAGGACCACGTCGGGGCGCAGCGCCGCGACCTGCGCGATGGCCTGCCGGCCGTCGACGGCCTCGCCGACGACCTCGATCCCCGGCATGGCGTTGAGCAGCACCGAGAAGCCCTCGCGGACCATCATCTGGTCGTCCACGATCAGCACCCGGATGGACGGGGCGGTGGGGGTGCTCATGCCAGGTCCGCCTGTTCCTTGGGCTCGGAACCGGCCTGTACGGGGAGGAACACCGTGATCTCGTACCCGCCCTCGGCGGTCGCGTCGGCCAGCATGTTCCCGTCCAGCATCGCGACCCGCTCCCGCATCCCGGTGATCCCGTGACCGGCCCCCGGCGAGGGCTTCACCGGGCCGGTGGGCGGCCCGTTGACGACACGCAGACCGAGCCCGCCCAGCACATAGCCGATCTCCACCTTGGCGGTGGCACCCGGTGCGTGCCGGAGCGTATTGCTGAGGGCCTCCTGAATGATCCGGTACGCCGACAGCTCGACCCCCTGCGGCAGTTCGCGCACCGCACCGGTGATGGTCTTCTCCGTCGTCAGACCCGCCTCGCCGACATTGGCGAGGAGCCCGTCGAGCTGGGCGAGCGTCGGCTGCGGGGCGTCCGGCGCCTGGTAGTCCTCGGCCCGTACGACACCGAGGACCCGGCGCAGCTCGGTGAGGGCGGCGACGGCGTTCTCCCGGATCGTGACGAAGGCCTGCTCCAGCTCGGGCGGCGGATTCTCCACCCGGTACGGGGCGGCCTCGGCCTGGATCGCGACGACCGACATGTGGTGCGCGACCACGTCGTGCAGCTCCCGGGCGATGGTGGTGCGCTCCTCCAGCAGCGTGCGCCGGTCGCGCTCGACGGCGGTCACGGTGCGCTGCACCGTCACCTCGCGCTCCGCGTCGCGGCGGATCTGCACCATGGAGACCACCAGCAGGGCGAACGCCGAGGTCAGGGCCATCCCGAAGGTGGTGGTCCCGGGTCGCCAGACGAGGTTCTCCATGATCACGCCGAGCAGTACGGTCAGGCCCCACATCCAGGCGGCGGTGCGCCGGTCGGTCCTGGCCGCGGCGACGATCAGCACGACCAGATGCGCGAAGAACGTGACCGGCCCCCACGGCCACCCGCCCTCGCCGAACACCGCGGTCACCGGGGTCAGCAGCAGCGACAGCCAGAACGCGCCGACCGGCCTGGCCAGCGTCATCAGCACGCTGATGGCCGGGAACAGCGCGACCAGCTGGGTGAGCGGATGGTGCGTCGAGGAGATCCCCAGCAGGAAGGTGATCAGCGCGACCAGCGCCACGAACGCGTGCACCGCCCAAGTGGCGCGCTCCCGTGCCCCCTTCGGCAGGCTGCGGATCACCGGCGCGTCGGTCCGCAGCCGGGGCAGCGGACGGTAGGCGAACGCATCGTCGAAGAGGGCCTGCCGGAGGCCGCCTATCGCCCCCGCCGCCAGCTGGATCTCCGGGCTTCTGCTCTTGGTCTCGGTCACGCTTCCACGTTAGGCGGCGCGCCGGGCCCGGTCGTCAGCAGTGATACGGATTCCGGGCCGTCCGTCGCAAGTACTACGGACTCCGCCGAGCGGCCGGACCCCCGCTCACCAGGCGAGCTGTGCGAGCTCCTCCGCCACCACCGCGCAGGCGTCCGCCGCCGGGTCGATCAGCGGGTAGTGGCCGACGTCCGGCAGCAGGGTCAGTCCCACCGTCTCGCCCGCCTTCGCCGCCGCGTCGACGAACGCCTCCGAGACCGCCTGCGGCACATCGACGTCGGTGGTGCCCTGCACCACGGTGGTGGCGATGCCGGTGGGCAGCAGCGCGGCCGGGTCGGCGTACGGGGAGCGTTCGGCGAAGTCGCCCTCACCGCCCAGGAGTTGGCCGACCGCACCGGAACACACGTCCAGCCCGACGGCGGTGGCGAAGTCCGCGATCGGCGCGAGGGCGACGACGCCCCGCAGCTGCGGCGGCGCGGGCAGCCGCCACGGCGACCCCTCGGGCAGTACGTGCCGGGCGGCGGCCCACAGCGCCAGCTGCCCGCCCGCCGAGTGCCCGGTCACCACGATCCGCCGGGCATCGGCCGCCGGGAGTTCCCGGGCCAGCAGCGCCGGCAGCGCGTCCATGGCCGCCGCGACATCGTCGAAGGTCTCCGGCCAGCGGCCCGCGACCGGGTCGGAACCCCGCTGCTGCGGGATCCCGCCGCCGCGCCGGTACTCGACGCTGGCGACGGCGAACCCGCGCCGGGCCAGGAAGTCCGCGAACGGCGACACATGCTGCCGGTCGTACGGCGCCCGCCACGCCCCGCCGTGCAGGACGACCACGACCGGCGCCCCGGTCCGCCCGTCGCGCGGGGCGTAGAAGTCGATCAGCTGGTCGGGGTGGCTGCCGTAGGCGGCGGATGCGTCGGGGGCGACCGGTGGATGCGAGAGGGCCGACTCGGTCTCGGCGGCGTCCCGATCACGCGCGGCAGAATCCGACATGCTGCTCCAACCGTCCTGTAGCTGAGCCCAACTGGCCTGACCTGCGGGGACGGTACCAGTACGGAAGGTTCCCGTCCCCGCCCAGGATCAGGGCGCTACCGCCGGGCGGTCACCTCGGCCAGCACCCGCGCCGCCCGCTCCACGTCCGCGAAACCGACGTACAGCGGGGTGAACCCGAACCGGAGCACGTCCGGCCGGCGCAGGTCCCCGACGACGCCCCGGGCGATGAGCTCACTCATCACCGGCTCCGCGTCCTCGCAGCGCAGCGCGACCTGGCTGCCGCGCTCGCCGTGCGCCACCGGGGTCACCGGGACGGCCCGGCCCTCGGGCAGGTACTGCGCGACGCACTCCAGGAAGAAGTCCGTCAGGGCCAGGGACTTGGCCCGTACCGCCTCGATCGACACCCCGTCCCACACGTCGAGGGACGCTTCGAGCGTCAGCATCGAGAGGATGTCGGGGGTGCCGACCCGGCCTCGTACCGCGCCCTCGGCCGGGGTGTATCCGGGGGTCATGCCGAACGGATCGGCGTGCGACGTCCACCCCGGCAGGGGGGAATCGAAGGCCGCCTGGTGGCGTTCGGCGACGTAGATGTAGGCGGGCGAACCGGGGCCGCCATTCAGGTACTTGTACGTGCAGCCGACCGCCAGGTCCACGCCGTGCTCGTCGAGGCCGACGGGCAGGGCGCCCGCGCTGTGGCACAGGTCCCAGATCGCGATGCCGCCCGCCGTGTGCACGGCGGCGGTGAGTCCGGGCAGGTCGTGCAGCCTGCCGGTGCGGTAGTCGACGTGGTTGAGCAGCACGGCCGCGGTACGGGGGCCCAGCGCGCCGGGCACCTCGGCCGGGGTGACCGGGACCAGCCGGTGGCCGGTCATCCGGGCCGCTGACTCGGCGATGTACCCGTCCGTGGGGAAGGTCGTCGCGTCGACGATGATCTCGTCGCGCTCCCGGGACGCCAGCCGGCTCGCGGCGACGACCGCCTTGAAGACGTTCACGCTGGTGGAGTCGCCCACCACGATCTGCCCGGCGGCTGCCCCGACGAGCGGGGCGATCCGGTCACCGATCCGTTCCGGCGCGGTCCACCAGCCGCTCTCGTCCCAGGACCGGATGCGCAGCTCGCCCCACTCGCGGGTGAGGACCTCCTGCACCCGGGCGGGCACGTGCGCGGGCAGCGCGCCGAGCGAGTTGCCGTCGAGATAGACGGTGTCGTCGAGGGCGAACAGCTTCCGCCGGTCCGCGAGCGGGTCGGCGGCGTCGAGCGCCGCGGCCCGCGCGGCAAGGTTCTCGGACATGGCTGCGGAGTTCTCGGACACGGTCGTGGAGTTCTCAGACATGGCTTCGCGCCGTCCACAGTTCGGGGAAGACGTTCTTCGTGGCCCGCTTCTCCAGCCAGGCGACCCCGGCGGAGCCACCGGTGCCGGTCTTCGAGCCCATCGCGCGCCGGGTGGCGACCAGATGGTCGTTGCGCCAGCGCCACACCAGCTCGCCGACGTCGGTGAGCGCCTCGCCGAGCCGGACCAGCTCGTCGTGGCGCTCGGGGTCGGCGTAGATCTCCGCCCAGACCGCCTCGACCTCGGGGGACGGCTCGTACTTCCGCGTCAGGTCCCGGCCGAGCACGGCCTGCGGTATGCCGAACCCGCGCCGGGCGAGCAGCGCCAGCGTCTCGTCGTACAGACCCGGCTCGGCGAGCGCCTTCTCCAGCTCGGCGTGGACACGGGGCGCGCCCCGGTGCGGCACCAGCATGGACGCGGACTTGTCGCCGAGCAGGAACTCCATCCGCCGGTACATCGCCGACTGGAAACCGGAACCCTCGCCGAGCGCGGAGCGGTAGGAGTTGAACTGGGCGGGGGTGAGCTGGGCGAGCGGGGTCCAGGAGGCGTTGAGCGCCTCCAGCTCCCGCACCGAGCGCTTGAGCGCGTCGCGCGCGACGTTCAGCCGGTCCTCGCGCAGGGCGTGCGCGGCGGTCTCCCACTCATGGACGATGACGGTGAACCACAGTTCCATGACCTGGGTGGTGACCAGGAAGACCATCTCGCCCGGATCGTCGGAGCGAGGGTGCTGGAGATGGGTCAGGACATCCGCCTGGACATAGTCCTCGTACGGAGTCGTTCCCGCGAAGTCGAGGTGCGGGGTCTGCGCACCGGTGGCTTCGGGGTCGGGGTGGATCGTCGACATTGCTGTCTCCTCGACACGAGCTTCCGGGTAGCGGTCCGCCCCTTCCATGAGGTGATGGAGCTCCGGTCCCCTGTCGGCATCCTAAACGGACGCCCCACAGGCGCGCAGACCCCGCAGACGCACCACCGGCGTCCACGGGGTCCGGCCGATCCGGGCCCGGCCGATCCGGGCCCGGCCGATCCGGGCCCGGCTGCTAGCCGAGCGTCTCGGCCGCGGTGGGCGAGGAGTCGCGCAGGAACGTCGAGCAGCGCTCGTACTCCTCCTGCTCACCGATCGCCCGCGCGGCCCGCGCCAGGGCGTGCAGGGCGCGCAGGAAGCCGCGGTTCGGCTCGTGCTCGAACGGCACCGGGCCGTGGCCCTTCCAGCCGGCCCGACGCAGCGCGTCGAGGCCGCGGTGGTAGCCGGTGCGGGCGTAGGCGTACGACTCGACGACGCGGCCGCCGTCGTACGCCTCGTCGGCGAGCTGCGCCCAGGCCAGGGAGGAGGTCGGGTACTTCGCGGCGACATCGGCGGGGGCCGTGCCGTTCGCCAGCAGCTCGCGCGGCTCCGGGTCGTCGGGCAGATGGGTCGGGGGAGGTCCCCCGAGCAGGTTCTCGTGGATCGACATGGGTTCAAGTGTGCCTGGCGCGCACCCGCCGGGGGTACCCGGCACCGGCGCGTGCGCGGTCAGCCCGTGCCCGGTTCCCGCTCCTCCTCGTGCGCCGGTTCCAGAGGCGGTGCGGCGATCCCGCAGTGCACCGTGCACTCGGGCCGCGCCTGCTCCTCCTTGCCCACCGTGACCAGGGGGCTGCGTACGGTCGCCCAGGCGATCGCGGCCCCCAGCACCAGCAGCCCGGCACACATCGGCATGGCCCGGCGGAAGGTCGCGGCGAACTCGTCGGCGTTCCGGTAGGCCTCCGGGCCCATTCCGGCGAGCAGCGGCAGCGCGGCCACCGCGATCAGCCCCGCGGCGCGGGCGGCCGCGTTGTTGATCCCGCTGGCGAGACCGGCCCGGGCGGTGTCCACGGAGGCCAGGACGGTCGCGGTGAGCGGTGCGACCAGGGTGACCAGCCCGACGCCGAGCACGGCGACCGCGGGCAGCACGTCGGTGAGGTAGCCGGAGACGGTGTTCGACCCGGGCCCGACCCGCAGCATCAGCAGCATTCCGGCGGCGGCAATCAGCGGCCCGGCGGTGAGCGGGATGCGGGGCCCGATGCGCTGGCCCAGTTCGCCCGAGGCGGCCGAGAAGAGCAGCATCAGGACGGTCGTCGGCAGCAGCGCCGTACCCGCGCCGAGCGCCGAGTACCCGGCCACCACCTGGAGCTGGATCGCGGCCAGGAAGAAGTAGCCGCCGAGCGCCGCGTACACGCAGAGGGTGATCACATTGACGGCGGTGAACTGCCGGGACGCGAAGACCGAGGGCGGCAGCATCGGTTCCGCCCGGGTGCGCTCCACCCGCACGAAGAGCGCCCCGAGCAGCACCCCGCCGACGGCCGTGCCGATCACCGCCCCGGACGCCCCCTGCGCCGGCGCCTCGATCAGCGCGTAGGTCACCAGGGCGAGGGCCAGCGCCGCGAGCACGGCGCCCAGCACGTCGAATCGCCCGTGCGCGTGCGGGTCGCGCGATTCCGGTACGTGGCGCAGCGCCACCGGCACACAGACCGCGGCGAGCGGCACATTGAGCAGGAACACCCACCGCCAGCCCGGCCCGTCGACCAGATATCCGCCGACGAACGGCCCGACGGCGGCCCCGACCCCGCCCAGCCCCGACCACAGCCCGACCGCGCGGGCCCGGTCGTCGGGGTGGAAGCTCGCCTGGATCAGGGCCAGCGAGCCGGGCGTCAGGAGCGCCCCGCCGATGCCCTGGAGGGCGCGGGCGGCGATCAGGACGGCGGCGTTCGGCGCCAGTCCGCACAGCACCGACGCGGCGGCGAACCAGACGACGCCGACGACGAAGACCCGCCGCCGCCCGTACCGGTCACCCAGGGCGCCGCCGAGGAGGATCAGCCCGGCGAGGGTCAGCATGTAGGCGTTGACGGTCCACTGGAGTGCGGCCAGATCGGTGCCGAGGTCCTTGCCGATGCGGGGCAGCGCGACGTTGATGACGGTGGAGTCCAGCATGGCCATGCTGGAGCCGAGCACGGTGGTCAGGACGACCCAGCGCCCGGCGGCGGAGGCGACACGGATGGCTCCCGGGTCCGCCGCACCGGCTGCGTCTGCTGCATCGGCTGCGTCAGGCATACGAGCAGCATCCCCGTTCCGCACCGGGAGGGCCATCGGGCGGCACCCCCGTTCCGCACCGGAGGGCCATCGGGCGGCACCCCCGTTCCGTACCGGAGGGTCATCGGGCGGCGGCCTCTTCCGCTCCGGGTCAGCCGGCCAGGTCGACGGACGGGCGGCTGTCACCCGCTCCGTTCCAGTCCACCCGGAAGCCGGCTTCGCGGAACGCCCTCACGACGAGTTCACCGGCCTGCTCCGTCCTCCGGGCGGAGCCGTCCGGTGCGCCCCAGAACGCCAGGAAGAGACGCCCCGTCGCACGGGCGCGCTCGGCGTCCTGGCCCGTGTAGTAGCAGAAGCCCACCAGGCCGTCCGGGCCGGAGTCCCGCCCCTCGGCGGCCTCGGAGCAGTCGTCGAAGCCGTCGGACTGGGTGGTGCCGGCCCCGGCGAGCGCGACGAACCCGGCCGCGTCCAGCCCGTCCAGCACCTTCCCGACCCGCTTCCTGGCCTCGCGCCACTGCGCCCGCGACAGCCTCCGCTCCGGCGCGGGAGCCTCCTCGTCGGGCGCGGGCGGCTCGATCCCGGCGGCGGCCGCCAGCAGCGCCGCGACCTCCGGAACCCAGGCGTTGACGGTGATGTGGTTGCCGTGGCCGTCGGTGATGTCGGGATCCGCCCCACGGGCGATCAGCAGCTCGACCGCTTCGGGCGACTGCGAGAACTCGGCGGCGAGGTAGAGGGCGGTACGCCCGTCACCGCCCGGATGCCCGACGGGCGCACCGGCGTCCAGCAGCGCGCCGATCACGGCGGCCGCACGGACCGGGTCCGCCTCCGCACCCATCGCGGCCCGGTGCAGCGGACTCCACCCCTGCTCGTCGACCGCAGCGGCGTCGGATCCGGCGTCCAGCGCGGCCCGTACGGCCTCCAGGTCACCGTTGTGCGCGGCCTCGAACACATCCACCGGCGGCATGCCTACGACGCCCGTTCCGTTACCGCCCGCACGCCCCGGATCAGCGCCTCCACCCCGGCCTCCGCCTTGGACCTCGGGCACCCCACGTTCAGCCGGACGAAGCCCTCCGCGCCGTACACCCCGCCCGGCATCACCGCGACCTTCTCCTGCTCGATCAGCACCCGCTGCAACGCCGCGTCGCCCTCGATCCCGGCGGGCCGCAGATCGATCCAGGCCAGATAGCCGGCCTGCGGCGGCCGCCACCCCAGCTCCGGGAGCGCCTCGCCCAGCCTGCGCGCGACCAGCGCCAGATTCCCGGCCACGTACTCCCGCAGCGCGTCCAGCCACGCCGCCGACTCCCGGTAGGCGGCTATGTGCGCGGTCAGCGACAGCACCGCCGGGGAGGCGAGCCCCTCGGCCGTCTCCATCCGGCGCAGGAACTCCGCCCGGTCGGCCGGATCGCCGATCAGCCCGTACGAACCGCTCAGCGCCGGGAAGTTGAACGCCTTGGACGCGGAGGTGATCAGCGCCCAGCGACCGCCACCCGCGACCCGGGTCCACGGCACATGCGTATGCCCCTCGTGCACGAAGTCCGCGTGTATCTCGTCGCTGATCACCGCGACCCCGTACCGCGCGGCGAGCGACGCCGTCTCGTCCAGCTCGGCCGCCGTCCAGACCCGGCCGGTCGGATTGTGCGGGGAGCACAGCACCAGGACCTTGCTGTCGGGGCGGGCCAGCTCGCGTTCCAGCGCGGCCCGGTCCCCCACCGGCACGCCCCGCAGCTCGCGCCCGAGCCCGGTGATCGCCTTGCGGAAGCCGTCGTACGTGGGGGTGTGGACGACCACGCCCTCGCCCGGCGACGTCCACATCTGCAACAGCTGGGAGAGCTGGCTGAGCACGGAGGGCCCGTAGACCAGCTGCCCGGTGTCCACCTCCGTGCCGTACCGGGTCGAGTACCAGTGGGCTATCGCCGAACGGAAGTCGTCCTGCTGCCAGTCGGTGTAGCCGAACACCCCGTGGTCGAGACGGGAGCGCAGCGCGCCCAGCACCTCCGGGGCGGTCTCGAAGTCCATGTCGGAGATGGTGAACGGCAGCAGCCCGTCCACCCCGAACCGGTCCGCCACCCCGTCCCACTGGACGCACCAGGTGCCCCGGCGGTCGACGACGGTGTCGAAGTCATAGCGTGCGCTGGAACTCACAGCGACCCCTTCATATGCGTCTGTCGGACATGCCGTGGGCCCGGCACCCCACGGGGTACCGGGCCCATGGCCACACACTTCGTACCGGCTGCTACTTCAGCTTGGTGCCGGTGGAGCGCAGGTTGGCGCAGGCCTCCGTGACGCGCTTGGCCATGCCCGCCTCGGCGGACTTGCCCCAGCTGCGGGGGTCGTAGACCTTCTTGTTGCCGACCTCGCCGTCGACCTTCAGCACACCGTCGTAGTTGCGGAACATGTGGTCCACGATCGGGCGGGTGAAGGCGTACTGGGTGTCGGTGTCGAGGTTCATCTTCACGACGCCGTTCTCCAGCGCGGTGGCGATCTCCTGCTCGGTGGAGCCGGAACCGCCGTGGAAGACGAAGTCGAACGGGGACGTCACACCGTACTTGGCGCCGACGCCCTCCTGGAGGTCCTTCAGCAGCTCGGGACGGAGCACGACGTTGCCCGGCTTGTAGACGCCGTGGACGTTGCCGAAGGAGGCGGCCAGCAGGTAGCGGCCCTTCTCGCCCAGGCCGAGCGCCTCGGCGGTGCGCAGCGCGTCGTCGACGGTGGTGTACAGCTCGTCGTTGATCTCGTGCGTGACACCGTCCTCCTCGCCGCCGGTCGGGGTGATCTCGACCTCAAGAATGATCTTGGCGGCGGCGGCCTTGGCCAGCAGCTCCTGGCCGATGGCCAGGTTGTCGGCGAGGGTCTCGGCCGAACCGTCCCACATGTGGCTCTGGAACAGCGGGTTCTCGCCCCGGGCGACGCGCTCGGCGGAGATGTCGAGCAGCGGACGCACGTAGCCGTCCAGCTTGTCCTTGGGGCAGTGGTCGGTGTGCAGCGCGACCGTGACGTCGTACTTGGCGGCGACGATGTGCGCGAACTCGGCCAGGGCGACGGCTCCGGTGACCATGTCCTTGTTGTACTGGCCGCCCAGGAACTCCGCCCCACCGGTGGAGATCTGGACGATGCCGTCGCTCTCCGCCTCCGCGAAGCCGCGCAGTGCAGCGTGCAGGGTCTGGGTCGACGTCACATTGATGGCCGGGTAGGCGAACTTGCCTGCCTTCGCCCGGTCGAGCATCTCGGCGTAGACCTCGGGGGTTGCGATGGGCATCTGACCGCTCCTTGGGATATGCGGGTGTGCGTGCTGGTTCCCTGACCTGGGGGCGACGTCATCGTCGCCCCCATCTTCCCAGACTCTCGCTCCGGCTCCACCCGGCCCGTCGCCCTGGCGTTCGGGCACACCGGACGCAGGCATGCGGAGGGGGTGGGCCGTTTCACGTGAAACCGCCCACCCCCGGAAGAAACCGCAGGTCAAAAGCCAGACGTCGGCTCAGGCCAGGTCGAGATCGGCCACCGAGTAGACGTGGACGTACGGCAGCCCCGCCTCGGCGACGGCCGGAGCCGCGCCCCGCTCCACGATCACGGCCACGGCCACGACCTCGCCACCGGCCTCGCGCACCGCCTCGACGGCCGTCAGCGGCGAACCACCGGTGGTCGAGGTGTCCTCCACCACCAGGCAGCGGCGGCCCTTCACGTCCGTGCCCTCGATGCGGCGCTGCATCCCGTGCGCCTTCTGGGCCTTGCGGACGACGAACGCGTCCAGCTCCTGCCCGCGCGCGGCGGAGGCGTGCAGCATCGAGGTGGCGACCGGGTCGGCGCCCAGCGTCAGCCCGCCCACGCAGTCGTAGTCCAGCTCGGCGGTCGCGTCGAGCATGACCTGACCGACCATCGGAGCGGCCTTGCCGTCCAGCGTGATGCGGCGCAGGTCGATGTACCAGTCGGCCTCAAGACCCGAGGAGAGGGTCACCTTGCCGTGTACCACGGCCTTGTCCTTGATCTGCTGGAGCAGGTCAGCACGTACGTCAGTCATGGCTACGAGCTTAAGGCCGCGCGTCTCACATCAACTTTCCCCGGCTCCGATGCCGGGTCGGAGCCGGCGCCAGCTCCACGTCGTCGCGATCTCCAGCGGATCGATCGGGGTGACGTAGCGGGGTGCGGTGTTCAGTCCGTTCGGCGGGCCGGACTGCGGCTCCACGCAGACCGCCTCGTCCTGCTCGTCGTAGATCACGACCCACTCGGTCCGGCTCTTCACGGTCAGCTCCAGCTGCTCCGGCCAGGTGAGTGTCACCTCGACACCGTCCGGCATCCCGAAGCAGTCGTCCCAGGGGCCGCTCAGGGGCGGGATGCGGCGGCCGGTCGGCAGATGGTTCTCGCCCCGCTCCTCCTGCCAGGCCGCGTCGAAGGCCAGCTCCACGTCCTTGCCTCCGCCGCCGAGGTTGCGCAGGAACCAGGGGTGCCAGCCGGCCTGCGCCGGGAACGAGTCGCCGTACGTCTCGATGCCGAAGGCGAGGGTGAGTGAATCCTCGGCCAGCTCGAAGGTCTGGGTGACCCGGCCCGGATACGGCCAGGGGTCGGCGAGGTCGTAGTAGAACGACGCCTCCCGCTCGCCCAGCCGGGCGGTGCGCCAGGCGGTGTCCCGGCCGGTGCCGTGGATGGCGTGCGGCGGGGAGTTCAGCGGCAACCGGTGCGGGACGTCGCCGTTGTGGAACAGCCCGTTCTCGGTGCGCCCGCACCACGGCACCATCGGGAAGCAGCCGTACCGCTCCCCCTGCCTCAGCAGTTCGGTGCCATCGATCCGCAGGCTGTCGATGCGACAGCCGTTGGCGGGACTCACGGTCAACTCTGTGTCGCCGACGGACAGCCGGACGTCCTTCTCGCTGCTACTCACCCGACCGACACTACTGGCGCGAGGGCCAAGGGCCGTCCCGTGATCCCCGGTGGATCAGCGTGCGGCGTCAGACACGGTGCATCACAAGGCGGAGCGACGCCCGAACACGGGCGTTCCGACAGCGCGGCGAGGTGCCGTGGCTGTCGTCGCGCGCCCGCCGGGGATCACGGGACAGCCCTTACCGTCGCCGCCTCAGCGCCCGGGTCACCACCACGGCGGACGCCAGCGCGAGCGCGGCGGCCGGGGCGACCCAGCGGAGCGTGGCGCCCGCAGTGGTCGAATCGGGTGACGGGACGGGGGCGTACCGGCCGCGCGGCGGCGCGTGGTCGACCTCCTCGGCGCTGCGGCCGATCATCGTCCGCCTGGCGTGCGCGGCCTCCGCCGGGAGGTCTTCGGGGGTGGTGAACTCGGCCTCGGACGCCGGGTCGAGCGACGGCGGGGGCACCGGCGCGTCGAAGACGGAGCCGGTGCCCGGAGGGTTCCCCGGGGCCTCGGGCTCCTCCGCCGCGGGGGTCTCGTCGGCCGTGGCGTCAGGGGTGGGCGGCACATCGTCGGTGCCACCGGCCTCCGGGACTGCGTCGTGGGCGGTGGCCGCGCCGGTCGTGTCGGCCTCCTCGGCCGCTTCCTCGATGGCCTGCTCCACGGCCTCGCCGAGCGGCCCGTCCGGTTCGCCACCGGTCGCCAGCGTCTCCGTCACCAGCTGCTGGGCAAAGCGGTCCAGCAGTCGTTGGGCCGCCGCGAGCGCCGCCGCCGCGTCCAGTTCCAGGATCCGGCCGTCGCCGCTCGCCGTACCCGTGAAGCCGATCGCCGTGCCGCCGTCGCGCTCGGTCAGCCCGATCGTCAGGCTCAGCTTCACCGAGCCGCTGCCCCGGGCCTCGGCACCCTCGCCCGTCACCACGACCCCGGCCACGGCCCCTGCCCCTGCCCCGTCCCCGGGCGCACCCTCCGGGCCGTCCTGCGGCGCATCGGTGATCCGCAGCGTGCCGCGATAAGTGATCGTGTGGCCATCGACCCGGATCCTGAACCGGCCGGACAGCGGGCCCGCGGACGCGTCCGCGTCCTGCTGCAGACCCGGCACACAGCGCGCGACGCGGGCGGGGTCACCCAGCGTCCGCCTCAGGGACGGGACCGGAACCGGAACGAACACCTCATGCTCCATGGAAACCGAGCCTACTCAGCCCCAGCCGTCACGTCAGCGGTTCCGCCTCCCGAGACCCCACCGCCCCGGACAGCCACCACCCACTCAC